>JAGODO010000190.1 GCA_017998165.1 Flavobacteriales bacterium
AGCTCCAGGCCCAGATCATCGATGTTGGGTACGCGACCCACGGAAAGCAGGGCTCTTTCCGTGCATACCGTCTCCGATCGCCCGTCCGGGTAAGAAAGGTCATACTCCACCCCATGCGGCATCGCCTGCATGCGCTCCAGTTTGGCACCACGGTGGATGATCACGCCCTTGCGTTCGAACTGCCGCGCGATGACCTCGCTGACATCCTCGTCCTCGAAAGGCAGGATGCGTTCAGCGCGGTCGATGAGATGGACGCGCGTGCGGCCGAAGTTGCTGAAGATGGTGGCGAACTCGCACCCGATGACACCCGCACCGATGATGACGATGCTCTCGGGAAGATCATCGATACGGAAGATCCCGTCGCTCGACAGGATACGCTGCTCGTCCACCACGATGTCCGTCACCGTGCGGGGTCGGCTGCCGGTGGCGATCACGAACCGGTCCGCGCTGATGGCCGAGCGTTCGCCGGCCCGGCTTACCATCACATGGTGCGCGTCCGTGAAGCGCGCGGTCCCCCGCTCGTGCCGGAAGCGGTCACCCGCGTTCTCCAGCAGCTGCATATGACAGGCGTACAGGTATTTGCGTTCGAAAACCGCCTCGTTCAGTGTTTTGGAGATCTCTTCCCACGAAAGCCGGAAGGGTTGACGCCCCCGTTCACGCACGACTTCGTTCGCGGAGGTCACTCGCTGGCTGAGCTCCCACAGTGTCTTGCTCGTGAGCGCTCCATTGTAGATGCCCGTTCCGCCGATGCGCTCCTTCTCAATGAGCACGGTGCGCAGCCCGAGATCGAGGGCGCGCATGGCGGCGGCATACCCGGCAGGGCCGCCACCGATCACGCAGAGGTCATAGTGTTCCATACAGCGGTGGTGTGAGAGGAGTCGCCTGTTCATACGGTTCTGTCGCAGGTAGGTTCAACAGGGAGGTGGCGGTATCCTTTGGACCGGGGAAGCGTACGAACGGCCGGGAAACTGCCTCCCGCTATGACCGCGCGCGTCCTGATCGCACCCTGTTTATCCGCCTTGCTGAGCATGGCGGCGAGGGCGCAATGTCCCCAGCTCTACGACTACTGGGGTACGCCGAGCGACACGCCGACCTGGTACAGCTGCAGTGGCAGCAACTTCACGTTGCTCATCGCCTCACCGACCGGGATCGGGGCCTACACGATCAACTGGGGCGATGGATCACCTGTGCAGGGCGGTGCCGCGCTCGTTCCGCCCATGAGCGTGAACCATGTGTACGCCAATACGGTGGGGGAGTACACGGTGACCTTCACCGAATCGGGGACGGGTTGTGTCATCACCGGTCAGGTGATCATGGAGGAGAGCACGAGTGCGTCCATCCAGATCCCGGTCGGTGGGCTCACGCAAGTATGTGCGCCGCAGGCCGTGGAGTTCATCAACAGCAGCACGAACGTTTCACCGAACACGGTGTTCACTTGGGATTTCGGTGACGGCTCGCCACCGGAGGTCTATGACTTCACGAACCTGGGCCAGACGATCTCCCACACGTATCTGCAAGGGACGGTGAACTGCGAAACGACCGTCACGCTCGACGCCGAGAACACCTGCAATACGCTGCAAGGAGGGCCTAGCGTGGCAACGTTCAATCCGATCCGGGTATGGGACCTGGACGAAGCTTCGATCGCGGCGAGCGCCACCTTGTTGTGCTGGCCGGACCGGACAGTGACCTTCTTGAACACCACGGACCGGAACTGCGTGAACCAGGGCAACATCTATCAGCGTTTCGAGCATTGGAACTTCGGGGACTACTGGGGCGCCGGCCAGGACAGCATCATCGACTGGAGCCCCTGGCCACCGACGTTCCCGCGTGTGATCCAGTACCCGGGGATCGGGACATATGAGGTCACCCTGCTCGACAGCAACTATTGTGGTATCGACACGGCGAACATCACGATCACCATCGTTCCGCCACCGACAGTGTCGCTCACCAGCGATCCCGACACGGTCTGTGCGGGCGAGACGGTCTTCTTCGATGAGACCACCAACGGGGGTGCGAACAACTACCAATGGGACTTCGGTGATGGCGGCGGCTGGCAGAACACGGGCCCGGGCGACCAGGCCCATAGCTACAACACCGTAGGCACCTTCCAAGCATCGTTCGCGGCCAACATAGCCGGAGCGACAGCCGGTTGTGCGGACACGGCCACTGTTCAAGTGACCGTTCTCCCGAGCCCAACGGCGCAATTCGCGTTGGACGCGGCCGCAGCGTGCAACACGCTTGTCACGGACCCGACGAACACCTCCATCGATGCCATGCAGTACTTCTGGGACTTCGGTGATGGGACAACGGATACCCAGTTCGACCCGCCACCACACACGTACCCGACGGTGGGTGACTACACCATTACCCTCACGGCTACCAATGCGGACGGCTGTTCCGATCAGACCGCGCAGGAGGTGCATGTGTTCGATCCGCCCCAAGTGGTCATCGGGGCGCAGAACGTCTGCGTGGGAACTATCGCGCAGTTCAGCGACCAGAGCATCACGGCGCCGGGCAACACGGTGATCCAATGGGCCTGGGACTTCGGTGATGGATCGATCGACAGTGTGCAGGCCCCGACGCACCTGTATGCGACGGCAGGAACGTATTTCGTTTCGCTCACCGCGACGACGGCATATTGCGGCAGCGCGGGCGTGCAGCCCATCACGGTCGAAGCCAAGCCCGACGCGGGCTTCACGTCAACGCCGACCGCTGGTTGCTCGCCGCTCATGGTGAGCTTCGGGAACACGAGCACGGGTGCCGTGAACTACGTGTGGGATTTCGGGGACGGAGGCGGGGACAATGCGGTATCCCCCTCGCACACGTTCCTGAATATCGGCGGTTCGGACAGCGTGTACACCGTGATGCTGATCGCGGGCACCGCCTTCGGGTGTTCGGATACGGCTCTTATGGACGTCACCGTTTCGCCCACGGTGCAAGCGCTCTTCACCAACAACGCCATTCCGGGCTGCGCACCGCTGGATGTCGACTTCACGAACAACAGTACGGGAGCGATTGGTTATGCATGGACGTTCGGGGATGGCGGGACCAGCAGCGCGGCGAACCCTTCGCATCAGTACGTCAACACGACGTTCTTCCTGGAGACCAATACGGTGACATTGATCGCCAACGGTCCGAACGGCTGCGCGGATACGGCCCAGCAGAACATCGTGGTCTATCCGAATCCCGATTTCGTCTTTGTCGCCGACCCTGACAGCGGCTGCGCGCCCTTCACCGTGACGTTCCCGCCCATCAATGGGGCGGTTGACTACCAGTGGGACTTCGGTGATGGTACGTTCGGCAGCGGCCCCTCGCCAACGCACGTTTATCTCGACTCGTCGGGAACAGAGATGCAGTTTCCCGTGACGGTGATCGCGAGCAATGCCTTTGGTTGTTCGGATACGCTCGCGGACGTGGTGACGGTATTCCCGGCACCGCAAGCGCAGTTCAACGTGGACCAGGTGCAGGGTTGCCATCCGCTGGCTGCTGTCCTGACCAACACGTCGCAGGGAATGTTCAGCGCTGCCTGGAACTTCGGCGACGGCGTGACCTCAACGGATACTGCGACCACGCAAGGCCATACATGGTACAATTTCCTGGGCCCCGGCCCGGTCACCTATCCGATCTCGCTCACCGTGGCCTCGGCGGATGGATGCACGAACACGGCGACCGCTCAGGTGGAGGTCTTTCCCCAGGTCACGGCGGCATTCGTTGCGGACAGCGCGGGTTGCTCGCCGATGGATCCCGGCTTCGTCAATGTGAGCACTGGGGCCGCCGGGTTCCTCTGGACGTTCGGTGATGGCGGGGGCAGCAACCAGCAGAATCCCGCGCACACCTATTTCAATGAGGGGTTGAACGACGTCGTCTTCACCCCGATGCTCGTGGCCAGTTCGGCCTTCGGATGCAGCGACACGGCTTCTTTCCCGATCCTCGTTCATCCGGCCCCGATCGCGCAATTCACGCCGAGCGGACCGGC
Organism: Flavobacteriales bacterium; assembly: GCA_017998165.1. GTDB lineage: Bacteria > Bacteroidota > Bacteroidia > Flavobacteriales_F > PHOS-HE28 > PHOS-HE28. The sequence continues at coordinate 3,977 of JAGODO010000190.1, forward strand.
GGGTTGCACGCCGTTCGCGGTGACGTTCGATGACCAGACGATCGGCGCGAGTACGATGGACTGGCAGTTCGGCGATGGCGCATTCCAGGCAGGCGCTCCGGGCGATGTCCAACATATCTACACGAACAGCGGGAATGCACCGGTATTTTACGATGCGCGACTGATCGCGACATCCGGGTTCGGTTGCACGGACACCGCGACGCACCAGATCCAGGTGTATCCACCGGTCACGGCCATGTTCGATGTGCCGGACGAGGGCTGCGCGCCGTTCACGGTGAGCATCACCGAACAAGGTACGGGAGCGTCACAGTGGCTCTGGGACATGGGCGATGGCACCATGCTGGTCGGGACATCCATCACGCACACCTTCTTCAACTCGAGCCTTTCGGATATCACGCACACCATCACGCTGGTGGCGACATCAGCGTTCGGCTGCACGGATACGCTCACCCATGAGGTGATCATCCACCCGGTGCCGAACGCGTCGTTCCAAGCCACGCCGTTCAGCCAGCAATTCCCGGCGGCCACGGTGGACATCAACAATACCACGCAGAGCGGGTCTTGGACGTACGACTGGGACTTCGGGGACGGTACGACGAGCACCATGCAGGATCCGCTCACGCATACCTACGGCACATGGGGGACGTTCACGATCACGCTGGTCGTGACTTCCGGCGGTTGTACGGATACGGCAACGCAGGATATCACGATCGGGCCGCCGTTGCCCACGGCCGGTTTCATCGGGCAAGGGGAGGGGTGCGCCCCGCTCACGGTGGACTTCGTGAACACGTCGCTGCTCGGGGAGACCTACTCGTGGAACTTCGGCGATGGAGGCACGAGCCAGGCGTTCCAGCCGAGTTATACATGGAACGCACCCGGCACATACACCGTGTCGCTGACGGTAACAGCTGTGGGCGGCGGTGTGAACCAGGCCATCAAGGTCGACTCCATCGTGGTACACCCCCGGGCCATGGCCTACTTCGTATTGCAGCCGGAGGAGGTGGTGGTTCCCAGTCAACCGGTCTTCACGTACAACCTCAGCGGCAATGCCACGGAATTCGCGTGGGACTTCGGTGATGGCGCAACAAGCACGGAGCTGAACCCCATCCACTACTACCAGTCGGCCGGTGACTTCGATGTGACCTTGGTCGCGAACAACGAATGGAACTGCCCGGACACCTTTATCGTGGAGAGCGCGGTCACAGGCACCCAGGCCGGCGACATCGCCTTCCCGAACGCCTTCACGCCCAGTAACTCGGGTCCGTCGGACGGCGTATACGATCCGCAAAGTTTCGAGAATGACTTCTTCTTCCCGGTTTACAGCGGCGTGCAGGACTACCATCTGCAGGTATTCAACCGCTGGGGAGAACTGGTCTTCGAGACGTCCGACATCAAGAAGGGTTGGGACGGCTGGTACCGTGGCAACCCTGCCAAGCAGGACGTCTACGCATGGAAAGCTTACGCGCGCTTCAGCAGCGGTGAAGAGACCACGATGAAGGGCGATGTCACACTCCTCCGATAGAACATGATGAACCGCTACCCGCTCCTCGTATTGTGCGCCTTGTGCGCGACCTTGAACGCGAGCGCACAGAAGGGCTATTCGCGCACGCACAGCAAGATGCTGGACGAGGCGAAGAGCCTTTACGACGCGCAGCAATGGGCGGACGCGGCGAGGATATACCGCAAGCTGGTGGACGTGGACACGACGTTCGGTGAGGTGGCCTACGAGCTGGGCATCTGCTTCAACCACATGCCGGGGCAGCGCGAAATGGCCGCCGCCCACTTCGAGCGCGCGGCGCGCAACGGCAGCATCGAGGCGAAGTATGAGGTGGCCATGATGCGCCATCGCCAGCAACGTTTTGACGAAGGGATCGCGCTGTTGAACGCATACAAGCAGGTGACAGGTCGAGCGGTCACGGACGTCGAAGTGGACCGTCGCATCGGCATGGCGAACGCGGCCAAAGAGCTCACCGCCTTCCCGGCGGAGATGACGATCCGTAACATGGGCACGCTGATCAACAGCAAGGACCACGACTACTGTCCGATCATCACGGCGGACGGCAACACGATGTACTTCACCAGTCGGCGCGAAGGCAGCACGGGATCGATGCGTGACCCCAGCGGTCAGTACTTCGAGGACATCTACATGGCCAAGCGTGTGGACGAGATCTGGAGCAACGCCACCAATGTGGGGGCGCCCTTGAACACGTTCGTGCAGGACGCCACGGTGGGCCTGAACCCGGATGGCAGTTCGATGATCATCTACCGCACCGCTCAGAACCTGACGAGCGGTGACCTCTACGAATGCAATCGCCATCTGGGCCTGTGGCAGCCGCCCACGAAGATGACGGACCGCATCAACAGCGAGTTCCACGAGCCGAGCGCGACGATCTCGCCTGACGGGTCCGAGATCTACTTCACGAGCGATCGCGAAGGCGGCCTGGGTGGACGCGATATCTACCGCATCCGCAAGCTGCCGAACGACCAATGGAGCCTGCCGCTCAATCTCGGTCCAACGATCAACACGCCGTACGACGAGGATGCTCCCTTCATGCACAGTGATGGCACGACGCTCTTCTTCAGCAGCAACGGCCATAGCACCATGGGCGGCTATGACATCTTCAAGAGCACCTTGGTGGACTACGACATGAACGGATGGACACCGCCGGAGAACATGGGGTATCCGCTGAATACGGTGAACGACGACATCTACTTCTGCATGAGCGAGGATGGCCAGACGGGCTACTTCAGCAGCGAGCGTTCCGGCGGTGTCGGCGGTCAGGACATCTACCAGATCACCTTCCCGTCGAGCCAGCTGGAATACCTGGTGGTACGCGGGGTGGTCACGGATGCGAGCGAAGAACCGGTACGGGCGCGCATCATGCTGACGGACGCTGACGGTGAGGAACTCATCGGTGTGTACACGGCCAACGCGAAGACCGGCCGATACCTGATGGTGGTACAGCCGAACGGCAAGTACACCATGACCGTTGAGGCTACGGGATATGATACCCGCGCGGTGGCCTTGAGCACGGTGGCCGTCGAGGAGGGTTCGCATGAGATCCCGATGGATGTCGTGCTCATACGCAACGAGAGCACGGCACGCATAGCCAAGCCCTGATCGGGATGAACGCACGGTACGCGGGCGCGATGGTCATGGTCTGCGTCCTGGGCCGGTCGAC
>JAGODO010000191.1 GCA_017998165.1 Flavobacteriales bacterium
GGTGATGACCTCCGCAGCGTGCCGTACCTGGTGAAAGGCAAGGCACGCACCTTCAAGATCAACAACGACGGAAAGGAGTTCGTCACCGGCCTGCACACAGCGGGCGATCTGATCGGCTACATGGGCCTGCTGGAGAGCGGCCATGCGCTGGAAACGGCCGAGGCGCTGGAGGAATGCGAGGTGTCTTCCGTGCCGCGCGAAGACCTGCTCGCGCTGCTGTACAAGGACCGTGACGTGAGCATCCGCTTCATCAAGATGTTGGCGCACGACGTGAAGGAGAAGGAACAGCACCTCTTGCAACTCGCCTACGCGAGCGTACGGCAGCGTGTGGCGCAGGCCATCCTGCGCGTGCATGAGCGCTACGCGGCGACCGGTCAGGGCCTGGGCGTGAAGATCAGCCGCGAGGACCTGGCGAGCATCGTCGGCACGGCTACGGAATCATTGATCCGCTGCATCACCGACCTGAAAGAGGACGGTCTGATCGCGAGCGAAGGCCGGGACATCCACATCGTGGACAAGGCGCGCTTGGAGCGTGTGGCTTCGCGATAGACCTTGCGGCCATGAAACGCAAGCTCCTTGTCGGCCTGGTCGTCGTACTGGCGGTCGCGCAGTTCTTCCAGCCGGACCGGAGCGCGCCAGCACATGATGCGAGCACGGACATGCTGGCCACCACCAACGCACCGGAGCACATCCGCACGTTGGTGCATGGCGCGTGTTACGACTGCCACAGCTACGAGACCACCTACCCGTTCTACAGCTATTTCACGCCGGTGAACTTCTGGATGCAGGACCATGTGAACGAGGCGCGCGAAGAGTTGAACTTCTCGCGCTGGGACCTGTCCGCCGGATCGGAGGCCGCGGGCGAAAGCGGAGAAGAGGTCGCCCAGGGCGAGATGCCGTTGCCCAGCTACACCTGGCTGCACGCGAACGCACGCCTCGCTCCCACCGATCGCGATGCGCTGGCAGCCTGGCTCAATGCGACCCTGGGCACCGGTGAACGTTCCGCAACTGAGCACGAAGAGGAACATGAACGCTGAGCCGCCCGATCTTCCCGTCCGCTAAGTTGGCGGCATGGAAGCGGGGATGCTGGGATTCTTCGTGCTGTTGTTGACGGCGGAAGTTCTCGGCACCATCGGCGGCTTCGGTTCTTCGATGCTGGTGATGCCCCTGGCGGGGCTCTTCATGCCGTTCGACCAGGCCCTCGGGCTCACCGCGCTGTTCCATGTGTTCAGCAACGGGGCCAAAATGCTCCTGTTCCGTCAAGGCGTGTCGTGGAGGTTGCTGCTCTGGTTGGGCATTCCGGCGGTGATCGCGGTGATCGCCGGGGCTCGGCTCACCATGTTCATGGATGAACGCATCATGGGCCTGGTGCTCGGGTCCCTGCTCGTGGTCATGGGCGTCGGACTGTTGTGGAAGTCGGCTTGGCGGCTTCGGCCAACGAACAGCAACGCCCTCGCGGGCGGTGTGATCAGCGGTTTCATCGCGGGCATCGCTGGAACGGGCGGCGCGGTGCGCGGCATCACGCTGGCGGCGTTCGACCTGGAGAAGATGGTCTTCGTGAGCACCAGCGCGTGGATCGACATGGGCGTGGATGTGAGCCGCAGCGTGGTGTACGCCTCGCAGGGCTTCATCAACGCGCACGTTCTCACCTACCTGCCGGCCATGTCCGTGGCGAGCATCACCGGCTCCTGGCTCGGAAAAAGGGCGCTGGAGCGCATCAGCCAGTCCTCCTTCCGGTCCATCGTGCTCGGGCTCGTAGTTCTGATGGGTGTCATCACGCTCTGGCAGGCCTGGAGCGTATGAGCATGGTGACCGTTATCACATAGTCACATAGTCTTATCGCTATACATTTGCGGCCCACACCGCGATCCCATGCCCCTGATCACGCTCGATGAACGCATCGGTACGGAAAAGCTCATCCGCGCGAGCGAGATGCTGAAGGCGGCCGCCCATCCGCAACGGCTCGCCATCCTTGACCTGCTGGGTTCGCGCCGTCGGCTCTGCGTGAACGACCTGACGGACCTGCTCGGCGTGGAGCAGGCCATCATCAGCCAGCATCTCACGCTGATGCGCGACAAGGGGATCCTGGACGTGGAGAAGGACGGCAAGTTCAGCTTCTACCGCGTGAGGCAACCGGGGTTCCTGAAGATCATCAAGGACCTGGAAAGCTGTTGCGAGAACCTGTGATGGAGATCCTCGGATACATCGGTGCGGTAGTGATGGGCTTGTCACTGGGGCTTGTCGGCGGTGGTGGGTCCATTCTTACCGTGCCGATCCTGGTCTACCTTTTCAGCATCGATGCCGTGCTGGCCACGGCCTACTCGCTGTTCATCGTGGGCACCACCGCACTGTTCGGGTCCCTCAGCCACATGCGCATGGGCAACATCCATTGGCGGACGGCCCTGGTGTTCGGCATACCGAGCATCGCCGCTGTCTTCGCCACACGAGCCTGGTTGGTGCCATCGCTGCCGGACCCGCTTTTCCACATCGGCGGCGCGGTGGTTAGCAAAGCGCTGGGCATGCTCGTCTTCTTCGCCCTGTTGATGGTGATCGCTGCGTACAGCATGATCCGTAGACCGAAGTCCGACGGACAGCCGGCCATGGATGGCGGCGGCCAGCCCGCGTTCAACTACCCGCTCATACTCGGCGAAGGCCTTGTGGTGGGCACCGTGACCGGCCTGGTGGGTGCAGGCGGCGGCTTCCTGATCATCCCTGCGCTCGTGCTGCTCGCCAAGCTCCCCATGAAGCAGGCCGTGGGCACTTCGTTGGTCATCATCGCCGCGAAAAGTCTCATCGGCTTTACCGGTGACCTGCGGGGCGATGAGGTCATCGACTGGGATTTCCTGCTGCTCTTCACCGCGATCGCCATCGGGGGCATCATCGCGGGCAGCGCGCTGAGCAAACGCGTACCGAACGAAAAACTGAAACCGGCCTTCGGCTGGTTCGTGCTGGTGATGGGCGTTTACATCATCGGTCGCGAACTTTCGGCCCTGGCCTAGAACCTCCTGCCATGAACATCGAACAGATCTACACCGGCTGCCTGGCCCAAGGCGCATACTACATCGAGAGCGACGGTGAGGCCGCGATCATCGACCCGCTGCGCGAAACGAGCCCCTACATCGAACGGGCGAAAGCACGTGGCGCGAAGATCAAGTACGTGCTGGAGACGCACTTCCACGCGGACTTCGTGAGCGGGCACCTCGACCTGGGCAAGAAGACGGGTGCGCCCATCATCTATGGTCCGAACGCGAACCCTTCGTTCGAAGCGCACATCGCCAAGGACGGTGAGGAGTTGAAGCTCGGCAAGGTGACCATCAAGGTGCTGCACACGCCGGGCCACACGATGGAGAGCACGTGCTACCTGTTGATCGACGAGAACGGCAAGCCGCACAGCATCTACACCGGCGACACGCTCTTCATCGGCGATGTGGGCCGTCCTGATCTCGCGCAGAAGAACGGATCGATCACCAAGGAGGACCTCGCCGGCTTCCTGTACGATTCCTTGCACAACAAAGTGATGCCGCTGCCGGACGATGTGATCGTGTATCCCGCGCACGGTGCGGGCAGCGCCTGCGGCAAGAACATGAGCAAGGAGACCTTCGACACGCTGGGCCACCAGAAAGAGGTGAACTACGCGCTGAGGGCCGCCTCGAAAGAGCAGTTCATCGCCGAGGTGACCGATGGCATTCTTCCGCCACCGGCATACTTCCCACAGAACGTCGCGATGAACAAGGGCGTGATCCCGACCTTGGAGAACGTGAAGGAGAAGGGCCTGCGGGCATTGTCACCGGCCGAACTGGAAGTGATCGTAGAGAGCGAGGGCGCGCTTGTGCTCGACACGCGGGGCGCACAGACCTTCAAGGACGGCTTCGTTCCGCGCAGCATCAACATCGGCCTGAAGGGCGATTTCGCGCCGTGGGTCGGCAGCATGATCCCGGACGTGAAGCACCCGCTCGTTCTCGTGTGCGATGAAGGGGCGGAGGACGAGGTCGTGACCCGTCTCGCCCGCGTGGGGTACGACCATGTGTTCGGCTATCTGAAAGGCGGCATCTCCGCCTGGAAAGCGTCCGGCAAAGAGGTGGACACATTGGAGAGCATCAGCGCCGCCGAGTTCGCGCACCGCATGAATGGCGGAAAGTTGAACGTGTTCGACGTGCGCAAGCAGGGCGAGTGGGACGCGGAGCATTTGGAGTCCGCACGCTTCGCATCGCTTCAGTTCATCAACGAGCACCTGGCCGAATTCAGCAAGACCGAGCCGAACTACATCCACTGCCAGGGCGGCTACCGCAGCATGATCGCGGCGAGCATCCTGAAAGCGCGCGGCTACCACAACGTCATCGATGTCGCCGGTGGTTTCGGCGCGATCAAGAAAACGGACCTGGCCACGACGGATTTCGTCTGCCCCAGCACACTGAAGAAATAACACTGGACTTGTGAAAGCCCGGACGGGTCCCGTCCGGGCTTTTCCGGACCTCAACCGACCACACTGACGAACGTCATGCTCGACGCGATCAAACACCCCTGGCCCTGGTACGTGGCCGGCATCATCATCGGGTTGACGGTGCCTTACCTGCTGCTGGTCGGCAACAAGACCTTCGGCATCAGCAGTTCCTTGCGCCATCTATGCGCCATATGCATCCCGGCGGGCATCCCCTTCTTCAAGTACGATTGGCGGAAGGAGGTGTGGAACCTGTTCTTCGTGGGCGGCGTGGCGGCGGGCGCATTCCTGGCGGCCAACCTCCTCGGCGATCCCGACCCGATGGTGGTGGCCGGACCCACCAAGGCGTACCTGGCGGAAAAAGGCATCACGGACACGGCCGCGCTCATGCCCGCGCAGATCTTCTCGTGGTCCAACCTGTTCACCCTGCGCGGCCTCATCTTCTTCGTGCTCGGCGGCTTTCTGGTGGGATTCGGAACGCGCTATGCCGGTGGTTGCACGAGCGGCCACGCCATCATGGGCTTGAGCAGCTTGCAATGGCCGAGCCTTGTGGCCACCTGCTGTTTCATGGCCGGCGGCATCCTCATGACCTGGTTCGTCCTCCCCCACCTTCTCACCCTTTGAGCCATGCGCACCGGAAACACGACACCTGTGCAGGAGACGAACACCGACCTCGAGGTGCGTTCGCTGGACACGATGTGCATGAACGACAGCGCGCTGAAGCATCCGTGGTGGCACAACCTGAAGTACAGCGCGTGGGGCGTCCTCTTCGGCGTCGTCTTCGTGAAGGCCGAGATCATCAGCTGGTTCAGGATCCAGGAGATGTTCCGTTTCGAGAGCTTCCACATGTACGGCGTGATCGGCACCGCCGTGGTGGTGGGCGCGCTCAGCGTACTGCTCATCCGGCGCGCGCAGGCGAAGACCATCTATGGTGAACCGGTCGTGATCCCGACGAAGCCGTTCAACAGGGGCCAGATCATGGGTGGTCTGCTGTTCGGCATCGGTTGGGCGATCACCGGCGCTTGCCCTGGCCCGCTCTTCGCGCAGGTAGGCGCCGGATACGGCGTGGTCATCGTTACGTTCATGAGTGCTGTCGCTGGCACCTGGGTCTACGGACTGGTCCGCGAAAAACTCCCGCATTGACGGCACATGCTGCCGCCACTCCTCGTACTGTGCTTCGCCGGCCTGGTGCTGCTCTGGTGGCACGCGGTGGATGGCGCGTTCAGGACATTGGGCACGATCGGTGGTCGTGCGTTCAATGAGCGGGCCGCGAAACGCTCTACGCTGGGCGTATGGGCCACGGTGATCATCGTTTCCGGCATCGTGCTTCTCCCGCGATCGGCATCCGTTCCATCAGACGCGCTGGTCGCCCCGCCCCCACCGACCGCTGCGCGCTACACGGCTGACAGCCTTTGGTACGGGCCTGATACGGCCGCCATCGCCGGGCTTGACGCGGAGAGAGCCTCCCTCGTGCGTTACGGCCGCGATCTCATCGCGAACACCGCAGCCTACCTGGGCCCTCAAGGCAGCGTGGACCAGCGCACCAACGGCATGAACTGCCAGAACTGTCATCTGGATGCGGGCACGAAACCCTGGGGCAATAACTACGGTGCGGTATGGAGCACCTATCCGAAGTTCCGTGAGCGGAGTGGCGGCATGGAGTCCGTGGCGAAGCGGGTGAACGACTGTGTCGAGCGCAGTTTGGATGGCCATGCGCTCGACAGCACCGGTCGCGAGATGCGGGCGATCCTGGCTTACATGGAATGGGTCGGCACGGAAGTACCTTCCAAAGTGAAGCCGAAAGGCACCGGCATCGTTGACCTTCCCTACCTCGACCGCCCAGCGGACCCCGCACGCGGCGCACGGGTTTTCACGGCCAGGTGCATGAGCTGTCATGACGCCGATGGCCAGGGCAAGAAGAACGCGGACGGCATCACCTATCAGTACCCACCGCTCTGGGGCGAGCACAGCTACAACATCGGCGCGGGGCTCTACCGTCTTTCGCGCTTCGCCGGCTACGTGAAGAACAACATGCCGCAGGGGGCCACCCATGAGAGCCCGCAACTGACGGATGAGGAAGCTTGGGATGTCGCCGCGTACGTGAATGCGCAACAGCGTCCGGAGCGTGACCTGTCAGCCGATTGGCCGCGTATGGCGGGCAAGCCGGTCGACCATCCCTTCGGGCCTTACATCGATACGTTCACGGAAGAGCAGCACAAGTTCGGCCCCTTCGCTCCGATCGTTGAGGCGAACAAAGCGCTCCGGGACCGTAAAGACCAGCAGATCATCAAATGAGCGGGATCCACCACCCAGAAGGTTGCGCATGCGGTGCGCATGATGAGGAAGTACACGGCATGTCGCGCAGGCGGATGCTGCGGTCGCTGGGCGCGCTCGGCGCCGGGTTCACGCTGGGCCCGACCGTGGCCATGGGCGCGTTGGGCGATCGGCGCGACGACCTGGTGAAAAGCCGCTCCGTGGACCAGGGCAAGGCGCGCAAATTCACCATCCTGCACACGAGCGACATCCATGCGCAACTGCACACGCACGATGAGTTCTTCCTGGAGAACGGGAAACCCGTGTACAGGAAGCGCGGCGGCTTCGGCGTGCTGAAGACCATGATCGACACGCTCCGTGCGGAGGACCCGGAGAACACGCTGGTGATCGACGGTGGAGATTGCTTCCAAGGCGGCGGCGTGGCGG
>JAGODO010000192.1 GCA_017998165.1 Flavobacteriales bacterium
CTGGAAATTGTTCATGTCTTGCAGGAAGGTGTAAACGTCCTGCGCCGGGCGCGCGATCTCCACGTGCTTGCTCTCGATCCTCGTCATCTAGTTCGTCGCCGAAGCCTCCGGCTGGGGTGATGCGCTCGTGCGCTCGTTCGCTGATCGGCCCCAGTTGGCGGGGTCTTTCCGCCACTCATTGAGGTTCAGCATGTCTTTTTCCGTGATGTAGCTGTCGTGCATGGCCTGGTCCAGCAGCACGGTGTAGTTGGTCAAGGACTTGAGCTTCACTTTCTCCTGCTCGAAGCTCTTCACGGCCTCGTCGAAGCCGTATGTGAAGATGCTCACCATGCCTTTCACTTCGCAGCCTTCATCGCGCAGCGCGTGTACGGCGGCCAGGCTGCTCTTGCCCGTACTCACCAGGTCCTCTACCACAACAACGCTCCGCCCGGTGGTGAGGTCGCCCTCCACCTGGTTCTTCATGCCGTGCTCCTTGGCGGAGCTGCGCACGTACACGAAGGGAAGTCCGAGATCATGCGCTACCAGCGCGCCGTGCGCGATCCCGCCCGTGGCCACGCCGGCGATCATGTCCGGGCGGCCGAATTCCAGGTTGATCGCCTGCACGAACTGCTGGCGGATGAAGGTGCGCACCGCCGGATAGGAGAGCGTCTTGCGATTGTCGCAATAGATCGGACTTTTCCAGCCGCTGGCCCAGGTGAAGGGTTTCTTCGGGCTCAGTTTCACGGCCTTGATCTGCAGCAGGAATTCGGCGATCTTCAGCGCCGGATCAAGACGGGCATCCATGCGGCGAAAGTATGAAGTCTGGATCGACGGAAAACCGTTGACGATCGTCGAACGACCCGAGGCACGGGATAGTTCTGAACACGTGTTGGTCCGCGAGGTGCGCAGGCGCGAAGACATCACGGCAGCACTGGACGCGTGGAGGTCAAAGCCACATGCCACGGCGCTCGTGCTGCATGGCGAGGACGCTGATGCTGTATGGGAGATGTTCAGCGGTCTGTACGTGTTCGTTCAGGCGGCCGGCGGTTGTGCCACGGATGAGCGGAAGCGTCTGCTGATGATCCATCGCCTCGGTGTGTGGGATCTTCCGAAAGGCAAAGTGGAGGAAGGCGAATCGGTGGATGCCGGAGCATTGCGCGAAGTGCGGGAGGAGTGCGGGCTGAAGCGCGTGGAGCTGGTGAAACGCCTGTGCGGGACTTGGCACACCTATGAGCGCAAAGGCCGACAGCACCTGAAGCGCACCGACTGGTACCTGATGCGCGGGACCAACACCGAAGAACTCGTCGCGCAAGGCGAAGAGGACATAAGCGAGGTGCGGTGGGTGGATGCGCAGGAGGTGAAGGCCATGAAAGCGGGTACGTATCCTTCGCTACGGAAGGTCATCGAAGCTTGGGAAGCAGCTATGCTCTCAGAGTGAGGGACCGACCCTGAGCGGCTTGCCGCGCCATGATCGATCCCCAGGCTTGGCATTTCATCTGTGCCACTGCGCCTTCGCGTGGCCGCTCTTCGCCCTTGCATAGCCGCTTCGGCGGAGCGGGGTCGGCGTCATCTGTGGACGCCCTCTCTATTACCGCCTCGGCGGAGGTCCCTGATCGGGCCGCAACTTGTTCTCCTCATCGGCCTGCGCCTTGATCCGGTGGAAGATCGCCGCCATGCCATTGCTCGGCGGTGGTGCAGGGGCCTGCGCGATCGTGTTCCCGTTCAACAGGAAGAAGGCCGGTACCGTGCGGATCCGCAGCAGGTCCATGATGGTCGGATCATCGCCGCCGAAGTACCATGGCCAATCGCGGCCGGGATGTGCCTTCATATAGGCATCGAGATCCTTCGTGCTCTTGTCCAAGCTGATGCCCACCATGTGGACGTATGCGCCGAACTCCTTGTACAAGGTCTCCAGCGCCACGAGTTCCTGTTCGCAATAGGTACACCAGCTCGCGGTGATCACCAAGCAGGTCGCATCATGCAACGACGTGTCGATACGCACCTGTGCGCCTTGCAGGTCGCGCAGCACGAGTTGGGGGAGCGTTCCGCCGACGCGCATCGCCGTGAGGTCCCAACGCATGTTGGCTGCGATGAGCCGGTCTTCGGGATGCGTCGATGCCGTGGACAAGCGTTCCAGGATGCGCAGGATCCCCGCCCGGTCGAACAGCTTGCCGGGATAGTGGGTGTACAGCTCGGACATCATCACCAGCTCGCACAGCGCATCGTCCTTCAGGAAGTCATGCTCTGCGAAGATCTTCTTCACCGTATCCGGTTCCGCCGCACGGATCCAGGTAGTGAGTCCTTCCTCATGTGCGCGGAAGGGATAGCGCAGCAGGTGTCCTTCGAAGAACGAGCCGATGAAGCGCACGTATTCCGGCACGTCGTACAGCACGGGCTTGCCCTTGAGGTAGCGGTCGAACAGGTCGCGGTCGTTCACGCGCGGCCCGAAGCGCAGCCCCGCGATCCCGTATTCGAGGTTCTGCCAGAACCACGGGTCCTTCACCTCGCTGTAGTAGCGGCGCAACCTGTTCTCGAAGCTGTCCACGCGGGCCGTGCTCCAGCTGGGTGTGATGAAAAGCGTGCCGGGTCGGGTAACACTGTCGGCCGGTTGCGGGTTCTCGCCCTTGCGCGCGATGTCCACCGCCTGCATGCCGGCCTGTTGGTCCGTGGCGAGATCTTCGGCGATGAAGTCGTCCAGCCGCTGGTTCAGGTCGCCGATCAGGGCGTTGATGTCCAGCTTGTCCAGTTCCTTGAATTCCGGGATCACCTCCGCCGTGCCGTTCAGGCTGCGCGGCGTGCCCGGCCGGGGCACTTGGAAACCTATGCGATAAGGCCCCGACCTCAGCCACACGTCGCAGTGTACCGCGCCGATGCGGATGGTCGCCTTCACGGTCCCATTCACCGCCGCATCGATCGTGGCCTTCCCCTGCGCATCGATCGTCGCCTGGCCGATCAGCTCGGTACGCAGGGTGAACAGGTCGAGGTACCGGTACAACAACGCGCGCTCTCCCTTGTACCCCGGCGCATCCAATTCAACGCGGACGCTGGCCGCCTTCGATCCAAAGCACCACAACACCAAGGCGGAGACGAAAACAGCGGTCCTCATGTGTCTGGTTCTATCCGTGTGTTTCCGTATTTGACCGCCGTAGCGCCTTCGCGGAGGTGGTGAGCACCCGTGGCCCTTCTTCGGCGAGCGTACGCGAGTTGTATTCATCTGCGTTATCTGCGCCATCTGCGGATGAACCCATCTGTGGACATCAAGGCCGCACGGCCCCCGGAACGAACGCGGAAACATCCGCTTTGTTGGCGATCAGCTCGCGCACGATGGTGCTGCTGATGTGCGCGTGCTCCGGTAGACTCGGGAGGAAGATGGTCTCCACCTTGGCGAGCGCGTGGTTCATCAGCGCGATGCTGCGCTCGTTGCCGTGGTCGGTACTGTTGCGCAGTCCCCGCACGATGTATTTCGCGTGCAGTCGCTTGCACAGGTCGGCGGTCAATCCCTCGAAGGCCATCACGTCCACCTGCTTATGGCCGACGAATGTGTCCTGGACCCACTTCAGGCGCTGCTCCTGCGTGAACATGTACTTCTTCGTGGTGTTCACCCCCATGGCCATCACGATACGATCGAACAGGGGCAAGGCGCGTTCCACGATACTCACGTGCCCGATGGTGATCGGATCGAAGGACCCCGGGAATACGGCGATGCGTTCACTCATTGCGGGACGGCTTTGTCCGCCGGAGCCTCCGGCGAAGGAGTGGGTTTGAAAAAGCTGAAGTGTACGTTGCCGTAGGGCCTATGGCGGTCGAACCAGGGGTCTGCGCTCATGTTCACGTCCTTGGGGTGCTCGATGATCAGCAGGCCGTCCGGATCGAGGATGCCGGCCTCCCGCACCAAGGCAGGCAGCTGCTCCGTGCCTTCGAGGTTGAACGGCGGATCGGCGAAGATGATGTCATAGGCCCCGTGATGGCCCTTCAGGAAGGTGAACGCATCGGCTTTCACATGATGCCAGTTGGTCGCTTGCAACGTGCGCGCCGCGCCTTGCAGGTGGCTGAAGAGCTCGCGGTCCTGTTCCACGCTGATCACCTCTTCGGCCTCGCGGCTCAGGAATTCGAGCGAGATGCTGCCCGTGCCCGCGAAGAGGTCCAGCACGCGGATCCCTTCCAACGGGACCGTGTGCTGCAGGATGTTGAAGAGCCCTTCCTTGGCGAAATCGGTCGTGGGGCGCGCAAGGATGCTCTTGGGCGGATGGATCCTCCGGCCCTTGTATTTGCCGCCTACGATGCGCATGCGAACTGTTCGAGCAAAGCACCGAAATAATGCGGCGTCGGGATGTTCAACCCGGTCAAACGCCTGTCCTCGCGCGTGAGGAGCGGGCCCAGGTCCGGCAGGTAGCGGGCCAGCAGCTCTTCATCATTGGTGCTGAGGTGGGTGCCGCAGGTCAGGCATCGGGCGTCATCGGGGCGGGCGGCGCATTGTTCCAGGGCGAAGAGCGTGTAGTACAGCACATCTTCGGCCGTGGCCGCGTGGAATGTGTTGCTCAGGAGCAGCCGGTGCTCATGTGTGATGGCGAGGTCGAGGCGCTTGGCCGAGCGATGCAGGAGGACCGTGACCTTCCCTGCACTGCGGGCCATGGAGGCATGCACGAGCACGGCCTGTAACGGCAACGAGCGCGCGTGCGGGAAGCGCGTGACGAGACGGTGTTCGGCCTGCTCGTCGTGCAGATACACGCAGCGCGCGCCGAGCGCACCGATGGGTTCATCGCGGAGCAGGCCGGTGGGCAGATGGCCATGCACCATCTTCAGGTGCCGCATTTCGCTGCCGGGAGCGAGCGCGTTCTCCGGCACCAACGTGCTGATCTCGGGCAGCGCCGTGAAGGACACGCTGAGGGGACGCCGGGGCAGGTGTCCTTCATCGGGCAATCCCAGGCCGTGGTCAGAGCTGATCGCCACGCAGCGACCGGTGGCCGCTTCGTGCGCGCACCATGCGTTCATTTCGGTGGAAGCCCACACGCTCAGGTGCCATGCGCGTTCCTTGGCGGCATCGTAGCCGGTGGCGAATATCGAGGTGCGCATGTGCTATCCCGACGTGGCGGGAAGGGAGCGCAAAGGAACGAACTCCGGTCCGCTGGAGAGCAGCGAAAGCTGCGGCAGCCCGGCCCGCAGATCACGAACAGAACTGCTCCAGCCCGTACCACCTGCGAATTGTGCCTCATGTCTCCTGAAAGTCCTGCCCGTATTTATCTGTGTCATCGGCGCCATCTGCGGAAGAACTCACTGAAGGCGCCGCGCTGACGGGGCCTATCCGCGTCCATCCCGTCCATCTGCGGTTACCTTCCCCGCACGTCCTCGCCGGAATTCCCGTCATGTCCTCGCTCACCGGATCCCTCCTCACCATGCTGGGCCACGAGCCTACGCCAGGCCAGAGCAAGGCCATCGATGCGCTGGACCGGCTGCTCGCCACGTCGAAGGAGAGGGCCACGCTCATCCTCAAAGGCTATGCGGGCACGGGCAAGACCACACTGGTCGGGGCCTTGGTGAAAGTCCTCGCCAACGAGCGCCGGAAAGTCGTTCTCCTCGCACCCACGGGCCGCGCCGCGAAGGTGCTCAGCGCCTACGCGCAGGCGGAAGCGAGCACCATCCACCGCCGCATCTATACCATGGGCGACGACGAGGATCACGGCGGTGGCATGAGCGTGAAACCGAACAAGGACGCCGGCGCGCTCTTCGTGGTGGATGAGGCCAGCATGATCGGCAGTGGCCGGGGTGAAGGTTCCTTCGGCGACCGCGACCTGCTCAACGACCTGTTCCAGCATGTCTTCAGCGCGCGTGGATGCAAGCTGCTGCTGATCGGTGATCCCGCGCAGCTTCCGCCCGTCGGAAGCGACCACAGCCCCGCGCTCGTGGTGAAGGACCTCGCCGAACATGGCCTCATCGCCGGCAGCATCGAACTCACAGATGTGGTCCGCCAAGCGGAGGATTCCGGCATCCTGGTGAACGCCACGGCGTTGCGCCACACGCTGGCCGAAATGCCCATGGACGAAGGTGCTGTAGATCACCAGAGGGATGTCACGCTGAGCAAGCTTGCCCTGAGCGGAGCCGAGGGGCCGAAGCGGATCCCGACCTTCGACACGTCATTCCCCGACGTCCAACGCATCGAAGGACTTGATCTGCAGGATGCCTTGGAGGAAGCCTATGGCCGCCACGGCGATGACGAGGTCTGTCTCATCTGCCGTTCCAACAAGCGGGCTTATCAGTACAGCCAGCAGGTGCGCGCACGCATCCACGGTTTCGATGAGGAACTCATGGCCAACGACCGTTTGATGGTGGTGAAGAACAACTACTTCTGGGCGGGCGAGAACGGCAAGAAGGAACTCATCGCCAACGGCGAGCAGGTGCTGGTGAAACGCATGAAGGGCATCGAGGAAAAATACGGCCTGCGCTTCGCCGACCTCGAAGTGAGCTGGTGGAACGGCGCCGAGGAACGCGAGATGGACGTGAAGGTGATCGTGGACGTACTCGCCGCCGAAGGCCCCGCATTGCCCGGCCCGCGCATGAAGATGCTCTCACAAAGCGTGCTGGCCAACATCCTCGCCAAGAGCAAGGGCGAACGTTTCCGCCTGCTGAAGCACGACCCCTACGCCAACGCGCTGCAGGTGAAGTACGCCTATGCGGTCACGTGCCACAAGGCGCAAGGCGGCCAATGGAAAAGCGTCTTCGTGGACCAGGGCTACGTGACTGAGGAAATGATCGACCGGGAGTACGTGCGGTGGTTGTACACGGCGGTCACGCGGGCGAGCGAGAAATTGTACTTGCTGAACTTCCATCCGAGGTTTTATGGAGAAGTGGAGGAGTGAACGTGTCATCGAGCCGGTCGTACTACCGAGTGGGATCACGTCCAGCGACGTTCGTGCATGAATGAAGTTCAGGCGTTGCCTAGTTTCGATGTACCAAACGCAAAGCACATGGATCGCATCGTCGGGAGATTTCAGGCGCGAGTGACCCGCCTGATGGGCAGTGCCAACGGAACGGGCGGAACACTCGTGCCAGCCTCGGTCGTCGTGGAGGGTATTCAGTTGGCCT
>JAGODO010000193.1 GCA_017998165.1 Flavobacteriales bacterium
TCTGGAAACGACAAACCCCGCACAAGGCGGGGTTGACGATGAACGTGGAGGCAGCCGGATTCGAACCAGCGACCCTCTGCTTGTAAGGCAGATGCTCTGAACCAGCTGAGCTATGCCTCCAGGGTGCGTTCGCCTTCGCCGAAGCTATGGCGGACACTGTGGGACGTACTGGATTCGAACCAGTGACCTCATGCGTGTGAAGCATGCGCTCTGAACCAGCTGAGCTAACATCCCGGAACCAAAGAACGATCCGTTCGGAAAAACGGGGCCGCGAATATAGCCCTTGGGATCAAAGCACCTCGGCCACCACGAAGACGCTGCCAGTGACCAGTACAAGGTCCTTCGGGCCGGCTTGGGACCGGGCTGCATCAAAGGCCGTTCGCACACTACCGTGGACCGATCCCTTGAGACCGTGCCCAGCGGCTTGGGCCTGAAGCTCCGTGGCATCGAGCCCCCGGGGGATGTCCGCCTTGCAGAAGTAGCAGGTGGCCTCTTTCGGCAGCAGTGCGAGAACACGGCCAATGTCCTTGTCGCCGACCATGCCGAGCACCAGGTGCAAGTGTTCGTGGGGTGTCACTTCAAACATGCGGAGGATCGCGTTGATCCCATCCGCGTTGTGCGCTACATCAGCGATGGTGAGCGGTTGCTTGGAAAGCACTTCCCAACGCCCGCGGATCCCTGTGTTGCGTACCACGTTGATGAAGCCTTTCATCACCGAGTGGTTGTCCACCTTCCAGCCACGCTCGCGCAAGACCTCTATCGTCGCGAAGGCCGTCCGTTTGTTCCGCTCTTGGTGCTCACCAACAAGCCCACAGGGCAGGATTCCGCCAGCGCCTCCCTCGGCGAGGATGAAGGGTGCTTCTTGTTGGGTGGCGATCCCCTGGATCACTTCCGTGATGGAAGGACCGCCTTCTCCGAGCACCACGGGCACGCCCGGCTTGATGATGCCCGCTTTCTCCCTGGCGATCGCTTCCAGGGAATCCCCGAGGAACTGCATGTGGTCCCAACCGATGTTGGTGATCACGCTCACTTCCGGTGTCACCACATTGGTGCTGTCCAAGCGGCCGCCCATACCGGTCTCGATCACGGCGATGTCCACGTGCTGCTCTCGGAACCACCACAGCGCGAAGGCCACGCCCCACTCGAAGAACGATGGCGCGATCGGCTCGAAGGCTTCGCGGTAGCGCTCAACGAATGCCGTGACCGCCTCTTCGCTCACCATCTCCCCATTGATGCGGAAGCGCTCGCGGAAGTCCTTCAGGTGAGGGGAGGTGTGCAATCCGACCTTGTATCCTGCTTCCTGCAGCACGCTCGCGATGAGCGAGCAGGTGCTGCCCTTGCCGTTCGTGCCGGCCACGTGTATGCACTTCAGCCCGCGCTCGGGGTGTTCGAGCAGGCGCATCAGCGCGTGCGTGTTGTCCAGATCCGCCTTGTACGCCGCAGCGCCAATGCGCGAGAACATCGGAAGCCGCGCGTACAGATACTCCAGCGTGCGCTCGTAGTCCGTGCTCACTCGAGTACGAAGACGAAGGTCATGGTCCCTTTCTTCTCGCCGACGGCTTTCGGGTCCGGGTAGAAAGAGCTTTCCAGTGCCGCGCGCTTCGCGATGGTGAAGAGTGTCTGATCCAGGGTCGTGCTCTTGCCTGTGTTCTGGCTCACGCGCACTACCTTCCCATCACCGTCCACCCAAATGTCCATCACCACCTTGCCCGCGACGCTCGGCTTGTCGTTGATCGTCGGTTTGCGCTTGATCGTGCGGCCCGCGAGATCGACGCTCCAGCCATCGCCTTTGTAGGAACCGGTGCCATTGCCCTGGCCGTTGCCCGTAGGGCTGCCATTCGCACCGCCGGCATCACCGGGCGTATCGCTCGCGCCCTGCCCCCCCTGGCCCGAGCCTTTGTTGCCCATCAGTTCGTCGATCTTCCGCTGCTTCTCGCGGGCGATCTCTTCCGCTGTGGGTTTGGGCTTCTCTTTCGGTTTGTCGGTCTTGGGCTTGTCGTCCTTCTTCGGCGGCGTGGTCACATCGTTCTCATCCACATCGCTGGTGAGCACTTCAGCTTGTTCTTCCGGCGGCGGAGCGCTTTCCTGTTGTGCGGCTGGCGTGCTGGGGTCGGTCACGTCCGGGTTGTCGCCCATGCCCAGCTCACTGAAGCCGAGTGCGAGCTCATACCCCGCGCCTCCGCCCTCCTTCTCCGGGAACGGCGGTATCGGCGTGATGATCTTGTAGATGATGAAGAACAGGATCAGCAGCGCATGCACAACAAGTGACACGCTCATGGCGATGCCCCTGCGTTGCCCTTCGTTGTCGTGCGCTGCTGCGATCATCTTGATCTTATTCCGGATGCTCGGAGAGCATCTGCGTCATCTGCGAAATCTGCGGTTCCTTCCTCAGCTCTGCTTCTGCGTGGCCAGCACCATCTTCACCTTGATCTTCGTGCCGATCTGCATCACGTCCACGAGGTCCTGTACACTCAGATCCCGGTCGAAGTTCAGGACAACCGTGGGCTGGTCCAATCCGTTGATCGCCTGCGCGATCGCGCTTTCGAGCTGATCGAACGGCACCGGCACCTTGTTGATCGTGTACTGCTTGTCCTTGGTGACGCCCAGGTTCACCTGCTGTTTCTGCAGTTGCTCATTGTTCGCGCTCTTAGGCAGCATCAGCTTGATCACGTTCGGGTTGGCCATCGTGCTGATGATCAAGAAGAACAACAGCAGGAAGAACATGATGTCGTTGAGGCTTTCGGTGCTCAACTCGGCGTCCTCCTGTTGTTTGCGGCGCAGGTTCATGGCGGGGCTTATTTGGTAGGCTCCTGCAACAGGTCCATGAAGGCGAGACTCGTACGTTCCATCTTGTCCGTCAGCTTCTCCACCATGCCATGCACCAGATGGTAGCCGGCGAAAGCCACGATGCCCACCACGAGACCACCGGCGCTGGTCACCATTTTCTGGTAGAGGCCCGAGCTGATCACCGCGATGCTGATGTTGTCCGTGAGCGAGATGTCGTAGAAGATCTTGATCACGCCCATGATCGTACCGATGAAGCCGAACATCGGTGCCAGGCGAGCGACGAGCCGCAGAACAGATGATCCCTTCTCCAAACGCGTGAGCTCGATACGGCCCGCGCTCTCCATTGCGCTCTCGATCTCCTTGGCGGGCTTGCCCATGCGTTGCAGGCCTTTCTCCACCATGCGGGCGCTTGGTGCCGCGCTCTGGGCGCAGAGGTTCCGCGCGCTGTCGATCTTGCCCTCATGCACGTAGTCGCGGATCTTGTTCATGAAGTCCTTGTCTTCGCGGTTCGCCTTGCCGAGTGCCATCATGCGCTCGATCACGATGTAGATCGTTGCCAAGCTCATCAAGGCCAACGGCCCCATGATCCACCAGCTGCCCAGGCTGATCAGGTCCCAAACCGTGAGCTGGTCCTGTGTCGGCGTGGTGGCCACGACTTTGGCCGCCTGGGCCAGCGAATCGCGGAGGTGTTCGGTGTTGGTGATCTGGGCGAGGATCGGGAAGTGCATCAGCGTGGTTGTTCTGTTGGAACGGAGGAACAGGCCAGGAAATTTCTCAGGAAAGTTGTTCGAGGGCGATCTCGAATGCCGTGCGGGTCAAGTGCTGACGGCCGGAGTGGCGGGCATACGTCTTGTCCAGCGCACGCGCCACCGTGTCACTCACATCGCCGAAGATGGCCTGGTCGGTGGTGGCCGCACCGTCCTGCATGCAATACGCGAAAACGCGCGCCATGCCGCAGTTGGCGATGAAGTCGGGGATCACGCTCACACGCTCATCGGCGTACGCGGCGATGGGGCCGTAGAAGATCTCAGGGTCGGCGAAGGGAACGTTCGCGCCGCTGGCGATGGTCTCCAATCCGGCGTTGCACAGGCGATCCACTTGGTCCTTCGTTACCAGACGCGAAGCGGCGCAGGGCAGGAAGACCTGAGCGCCCATGTCCCAGATCTTCTCGTTCACTTCGGCGAATGGCAGGAGATCGGGCGTTTTCAGGGCGTTGCCGGATTTTTTGAGGAACAGGTCCTTCACCTCCTCGGTGGAGCAGCCCTCAGGTTTCAGCAAGCCGCCCGCGCGATCGATGATCCCGACGATGCTCGCGCCCTGCTGCGCCAGGTAGTAGGCCGCCGCGCTGGCCACGTTGCCCCAGCCCTGCACGACCACCCGCTTGCCCTTCACCTTGCCACCGTAGATGCGGTAGAAATGCCGAACGCTCTCCGCCACGCCCCAGCCCGTGATCATATCCGCCACCGCGTAACGCCCGATCACCGGCGTGAACTGCGGGTCCTCGAGCAGCTTGGAAACACCGGTACGGAGCTGGCCCACGATGCGCACGCTCGCGCCTTGGCTCGCGCCAAGGTGCCCGCGTACCACGCCTTCCTGCGGATGCCACAGACCGTACTGCTCCGTGATGGGGATCACCTCGTGCAGTTCGTCCACGTTCAGGTCGCCGCCAGTGCCGTAGTAGTTCTTCAACAACGGGATGACCGCCTTGAACCAGCGCTCCAGGACTTCCTTTTTTCGCGGGTCCGCAGGGTCGAAGTCGATGCCGCTTTTCGCACCGCCGATCGCCGGGCCGCTCACGGTGAACTTCACCTCCATGGTCTTCGCGAGGCTCTCCACCTCGCGACGGTCCAAGCCCTTCCGGATGCGTGTGCCGCCGCCCGCCGCACCACCCCGCAGGCTGTTGATCACCACCCACCCGCGCGCGCCGGTCGGTTGGTCGGTCCATTCGAAAACGATCTCCGGCGTCTTCTCCTCGAATCGTTTCAGCGCATCACGCATCCCGGTGGCTTCCAGCGGCTTGGTTCCCATCATGACGGATCAAAAGTAGAAGCGTCTTCCCCGTGGGTCTTCAGGTACCCCCGGGGTTATCATGCAGGCCCTGTTAATTGGGCAGATACAGCGCACCGCCCACGTTGTCGCGTCGGGATCCTGTCACCGAGGCCAGCGCGTTCGGCCGCGCATGCCAGCGCAGCCAGCCGAGGTATGCGAAAATGATGGCCTCCTTGAAGGCGACCGTCCGTTCATCCGGCACGACGAGTTCGGCGTTGACATGGGCACGCATACGCTCCAACAAGAAGGCGTTGAACGCACCGCCACCGGTGACAAGACAGCGCGTCACAGCCTCTTTGTTCAGGAGGGTCGCCAACCGCTTCGCCACGTGCTCCACGGCGGTCGCTAGACGGTCGGGAACCCCGATGCTGTCCTCGTGCAGCAGCGCGACCATGTCCCGCTCGAACTGTTCGCGGCCCAAGGTGAAAGGTGGTTTCCCCGCCAGGCAGGGCATGTCGCCAAAGCAGACCAGCAGGCCTTCCTCCAATTTCCCACTGCGAGCGATGGTGCCACCCGGGTCGTACGACTTGCCGAGCAGGGCGGCCAGGTAGTTCAACGGCTGGTTGCAGAAACAGACGTCGGTGCCGGTTACCTGACCTCCACGATGGATGGAGATGTTGGCGATACCGCCCAGGTTGATGTAGCCATCGAAACCCGTGAAAAGGTCGCGCTCCCCGATGGGCACGAGCGGTGCGCCTTGGCCCCCCAAGGCGACGTCCTTGCTTCGAAAGTCGACGACCGTGGGAAGACCGGTCAAGGCGGCGATGTCCGCTCCGGAACCGATCTGCGCGGTGAAGCCCTTCTCCGGTTGGTGAAAGGCCGTATGGCCATGCGATGCGACCAGCTCGGCCGGGCCATTCGCGTGGAGGAAGCCACGCACGGACTCTCCGATGAATCGGCCGAGTCCAACGTGGGTTTCCGCGAGGGTGAGAGCGCTGGAGGTACTTATGTGCAGCAAGCGAGCGAAGAGGGCTTCAGGGAACGCCGCACTGGTGCAGGCGATCACCTCATGCATGACCTTCCCGTTCTCCTCGCGGAAGTCGCAGAGCGCCAGATCGATCCCATCCAACGAACTGCCGCTCATGACCCCTGCTATGCGCATGTGTTTCATCCCGCTATGGGCGGAAGGGCGAAGTTGACGCCCGGAAGTCGCTCCATGACGGCGCTCGCCCGTGGTTTCTTGACATCGGGCCTTCTACATTTGGGCACCACACCCGTATCCCTCCCATGCAAGACACCGCCACCCAGACCGGCTTCAGCTTTGAACTCACCGAGGAACAGAAGGCCGTACGCGATGCGGCGCGTGATTTCGCGCAGAATGTCCTGAAACCGGGTGTCATCGAGCGGGATCGCGAGCAGAAGTTCCCGACGGAAGAGATCAAGCAACTTGGCGAGCTCGGCTTCCTCGGTATGATGGTCAGCCCTGAATACGGCGGCGGGGGCATGGATACGGTGAGCTACGTGCTGGCCATGGAGGAGATCAGCAGGATCGATGCGAGCTGTTCAGTGGTAATGAGCGTGAACAACAGCCTTGTGTGCTGGGGCCTGGAGCAATTCGCCAATGAGGAGCAGAAGCGCAAGTACCTCGTTCCGCTGGCGAAAGGGGAGAAGATCGGGGCGTTCTGTCTGAGCGAGCCTGAGGCGGGCAGCGATGCCACCTCGCAGCGCACCACGGCGATCGATATGGGCGACCACTACGTACTGAACGGCACCAAGAACTGGATCACCAACGGGGGAACGGCCAGCACTTACCTCGTGATGGCGCAGACCGACGCGGCGAAAGGGCACAAAGGCATCAACTGCCTCATCGTGGAGAAGGGCATGCCCGGTTTCGTTGTCGGTGCGAAGGAGGACAAGCTCGGCATCCGCGGCAGCGACACGCACACGCTGATGTTCCAGGATGTGAAGGTCCCGAAGGCCAACCGGATCGGCGAGGACGGATTCGGTTTCAAGTTCGCGATGAAGACGCTCGCCGGCGGGCGCATCGGTATCGCGTCACAAGCACTCGGGATCGCCAGCGGCGCGATGGAATTGGCGCTCGCCTACAGCAAGGAGCGCAAGGCCTTCGGAAAGGCGATCAGCGAGCACCAGGCGATCCAGTTCAAACTCGCCGATATGGCCACCGAGATCGAGGCCGCGCGACTGCTCTGCCTGAAGGCGGCCTGGTTGAAGGACCAGCATCTGGATTACGCGCAGGCCAGCAGCATGGCCAAGCTCT
>JAGODO010000194.1 GCA_017998165.1 Flavobacteriales bacterium
CGCAATAGGTGTGCTTCGGATCCATACGGGCGCGAAGGTCGTGGTTGGTTGGCAGTTGTCGGTTGACGGTTGTCTGTTGTCGGTTGTCGGTTGTCTGGCTGCCGACCTGTCTACGACGCAGGCTCCGCCCTGCCGAACAACCGACAACGGTGCCGACGTGTCTACGACGCTGGCTCCGCCTGGCCGGACAACCGACAACGCGCGCCTCTCGCCATCGTCCCGCCGGACAACCGACAACCGTCAACCGACAACAGCATTCAAGAGGCCCTCCGCATCTGCACCGGGCGCTCCACCTGCACTTCGGCCGTGGGGTCGATGAAGTAGATGCGTCGGTCGTTGAGGCACCTGCATTTGAAGCGCTTGCGGAGCTGGGGCCCCTTCACGAAGATCTTCTGCTGGAAGCGGAAGACCGTGGTTTCGCGGAGTTCCTCCAGGAAGGGCAGGGGGTCGGCGTCGTACCGGCGGAGGACGCGCATCAGTCCGTGGTCGGTGCAGCTGCTGCTGGGCGCATCCTCCAGGTGATGCTCCAGCGCATGGAGAACATCTGCGGGGAACACCTCGCGGCTCAGGAAAGGACGCATGAGCCGGCGGTATTCCGCTTTCCACTCTTTGCCATGGGGCTGATGGCGTTTGAACTTCTCGAAGGTGCTGTAGTGCGCGAACTCGTGGACGAGCACCGTGAGGAAGGCGTACTTGTTCAGGTCCGTGTTCACCGAGATGCGGTGCGGCATGTGCCTGTTGCCCACCCGGTAGTCCCCCAGTTTGCTCTTGCGGCTGCGGCTGAGGCGCACCACCACCGGATGACGGCGCAGCCAGCTGACCACCACGGGCCAGGAGGCGGCCGGTACATGGGCCCGCAGGGCAAGGATGTCAGTTGATCGCGTCATGCTCCGCCGTTGCTGGAGGGTTCCCGTTCATGCTCCATATCCCATCTCTGCCCTCCTGCTTCGGAACAGCGTTCCAATGCGGGCAATCACATCCTTTCTTCCGGCTCTTGCGGGCCGCGCCGTACTTGGGGCCGCTCGCGCATCCCGTGCCGACGATCGAAATGGTGAGGAACGCTCCGGCGAGGATCATGGTGACAAGGGAGCGTTTTCTGTGCATTTCCATCCCGATGCAACGGGATACAGGCAAATGTAATTGCCAGCCACACCGTGTGAAAGACCCTCGCGAAAAGAGGGTGGGGACCCCCTTGCCGGGCCTATTTTGGCCCTCGTTCCCGCACCCGTGAACCTCCTGTTCCATACCGGTCATTACTTCCAGTTGCTGGGAGAGGTCTTCTCCAAGCCGGAGCGCTTCAGCCTGTACTGGAAGCGCACGGTGGAGGAGATCGACCTGCTGGGCGTCAAGAGTTTGGGCATCGTGGCCCTGCTCTCCGTCTTCATGGGGGCGGTGATCACCATCCAGACCAAGACCAACATCGATTCGGCCTGGATACCCGAGTATGTGGTCGGGTTCACCGCCCGGCAGAGCACCATCCTGGAGTTCAGCCCCACCATCATCAGCCTGATCCTGGCCGGGAAAGTGGGCAGCAACATCGCGGCGGAGATCGGCTCCATGCGTGTGAAGGAGCAGATCGACGCCTTGGACATCATGGGCGTGAACAGCGCGGGCTACCTGATCCTGCCCAAGGTGGTCGCCGCCATCATCATCAACCCCTTCCTGATCATCATCAGCATGTTCCTCAGCCTCTTCGGCGGATGGCTGGTGGGTACCGGTACGGGCATCATAAGCACCAGCGCCTACGTGCAGGGCATCCAGTGGGATTTCGACCCCTACATCATCCAGTACGCGCTGATCAAGACGGTGGTCTTCGCCATCATCATCACCACGATCAGCGCGTACCAGGGCTACTACACGAAGGGCGGCACGCGCGAAGTGGGCATCAGCAGCACCCGCGCCGTGGTATACAGCGACGTGGTGATCCTGATCATGAACTACCTGCTCACCCAGCTCCTGCTCATATGATCGAGGTGAAACACCTCAGCAAGCGCTTCGGCAAGACCCAGGTGCTGTCGGACATCAGCGCCGTGTTCGAGAAGGGGCGCATCAATCAGGTCATCGGCAAGAGCGGCAGTGGCAAGAGCGTGCTGTGCAAGTGCATCGTCGGGCTTTTCGTACCGGAGGAAGGGGAGGTGCTCTACGATGGACGTCCCTTCCATCACCTGGACAAGGAGCAGAAACGCGAGGTGCGCCAGGAGATCGGCATGCTCTTCCAGAGCAGCGCGCTGTTCGATTCGCTCACGGTGCTGGAGAACGTGCTCTTCCCCCTGCGCATGTTCGCCACGATGGAGGAGAGCGAAATGGAGGACCGCGCACAGCTCTGCCTGAAGCGCGTGAATATCGAAGGCAAGGACAAGCTCTACCCCAGCGAGATCAGCGGTGGCATGCAGAAGCGCGTGGGCATCGCGCGGGCCATCGCCATGAACCCCAAGTACCTTTTCGTGGACGAGCCCAACAGCGGCCTCGACCCGCAGACCAGCATCGTGATCGACAACCTGATCAACGAGCTGACGGAGGAGTACGACATGACCACCATCATGATCACGCACGACATGAACAGCGTGATGGAGGCCGGGGACAACATCCTCTTCATCCACGAAGGGAAGGCCTGGTGGCAGGGCACGCGCCAGCAGATGCTGGACAGCGACAACCGCGAGCTGAACGACTTCATTTTCGCCAGCGGGCTCATGCGCAAGGTGAAGGAAGCGGCGAAGCGGGGCTGAGGTCGGTTGTCGGTCGAAGGGGCAGGAGCATTGGTTTGTTGTCGGTTGACGGTTGTCCGTTGTCAGGCTGCCGATGGCGCGCCTTGTAACCGGCCCGCTCGATCGCCATCGGGCGCTTGTCCCATTCCGCCGGACAACCGACAACCAACAACCGACAACAAAAAACCCCGGCATCCGGAGTCCGCTCCGGGTGCCGGGGTTTCTTCAGAGCTGACCTCAGAACCGCTGCACCTTGCCGGTGTGGCGAACGCCGTTGATGATCACGCTATAGTGGTACACACCGGCGTTGAGCGCCGAGCCGTCCAGCCGATAGCGCTGCTGTCCTGCCGTGAGTTTCCCGAGGCTCTTGGCCACCACTTGGCGGCCCAGGGCGTCGTGCAGCTCGACCCGCACCTCGGAGGCGCGGGCCAGTTCGAAGCGCAGATCGCAGGCATTGTCGAAGGGGTTCGGGCCCACCTGCACCACGCTGATGAGACCGTCTTCTTCAGGGATGCCGATGGGACCGCTGGCCAGCACCGCACGCACCATCGGCGCCTTGGTGAGGGTGAACTGCATGTTCGCCGCCAGGTTCGGGTAGTGGATCAGTGTGATCTGCAGTGGTAAGAACCCGCTGGTGGCGAAACGGATGCTGTCCGAAGCCTGGAACGTGCCCGCCATCACCTGCACCACATCGCCGGAAACCACGTCGATGGGGTTGGTGAAGTTCATGGTGAAGAAGGACGTGCCACCGATGTCGTTCAGGTCCGCCGCCTCGATGGTATGCTCCACGCTGAAATCGCCGCGCAGGGAAGGATGCGAGTTGTTGTCCGCGGCCAGGTCGTACACCGCTCCGTAGACGAGACCGCCAACCGGTGTGGAGTTGTGAACGGCGGCCTGCACGGCGATGATCTGGTCGTCCACCTGGAACTGGAACTTGGAGCCCAGTTCATAGTTCTCCGCCAGGTTGTCCGGCGCCTGGCGCTGGAAACCTGTTACCGCACCATTGTCCAAGGCATACACGCTTCCGGACACGGCAAAGTTCCGCACCTCGGTGTTGTTCGAAGGCACCTCATCGGCCTCGTTCTGCGTGAGCGAGAAGGTCATCTGATAATCCCCGATCTCGCCATTGGGCTGGAACAGGTCGAAGAGCTGATCGTATTCGGTGCCGGGATCAACGTTCACAGGGTCCGCGGACCAAGTGAAGTCGTCCCCGTTCGGGCCTTGGATGGCCATGGTGGCTACCACGCCGGTCTGCTCCATGTATCCCTTGTTCTTCACCTTGGCTTTCGCCTCCAACGCCACAAGGTGCGCTTGAGGATAGATGGTGTAAGGCTGGAAGTCCGGTCCGGTGTTGGCGAAATCGAACGAGGTGGTGAATGCGCTGAGCAGGGCCATGTCGTTCTCCGGCAGTTCATCGATGGCGATATTGTCCACCTGCCAGCCGTAATCCCATGTGGCGGCGTAGCGGAAACGGATGCGCACGTTGGCAGGGTTGGCGGCCACCAGATCGCTGATGTTCACATCCACCGCTTCCGGGTTCGGGCGGCCATCGCGACCAACGCCATCGTTGATCAGGATGTCGTCCCAATTGGCTCCATCGTCCGTGGAAACGCCCACCCAGACATCCACCAGGTCCTCATCGAACACCTGATAGTACTGATCGAACGTGAGGCGCAGGTTCACGGGGGCGCTCGACAGGTCGATCACGGGGCTCACCAATGAGCTCTCATTGAAGAGGCCGGATTCGCCCTCGAAGTCATCGTCGAAAATGGCCCAGCCCGTGGTCGTATTCATCACCGGTACCGGATATTGGCTGGAGGTGGGGCCGGGACCTGTGTTGGTCCAATGCCACAGGACCGAACCCGCGTCGTTCGTCACGGTCCAGCCGTTCAGGTCGTTGTCGAAGTTCTCCGTGAAGAACGCGCTGCCTTTCGGCATGCCGCGCTCACCCTTCACGCAGGGTTGGTGATACCCGTGTTTGGCCTCCGGATGCAGCGGGAATTCTACGCGGTTCTGCGCCGTCGCGCAAAGGGCCATCAGGCACAATGGCCAGGTGTACAGTCGTTCCATCAGAACAAGGGGTTTCCGGCGAAGATATCGCACGTCGCACATTGCTTCCGAACGTTCCGCCCCGTGGTTGATGGACGGTTGTGGACAGGGCGCGACGCGGCCGGATCGGGTGGAAAAGCAAAGCCCCCCGGGATCGCCGGGGGGCTTCACGATCGGAACCGAGCGATCCTTAGTGGATCACGGTCATGCGCTTGGTCAGACGGGTGCCGTCGGCGGCGAGCGAGTAGAAATACACGCCCTCGTTCAGGCCCGTGGTGTCGAACTGCAGGCGATGGCTGCCCGCGCCGCGCTTGCCCACGGTCTGTGCGGCCACGAGCTTGCCGCTCATGTCATGCACCTCCAAGGTCAGGTTGGCCGCCTCCTTCAGGTCGAAGGGGATCACGGTGATGCCCGTGGCCGGGTTCGGGATGTTCTGGCCCAAACCGATGCCGTTCTGGCGATCGCCTTCTTCGATGCCCACGCTCGGGTTGAAGTTCATCCGCACCATCGGCATGTCGTTGGTGTAGAACCATACCATGCCTTCATCGGGATCATCCGTAGGTGGATCGTAGTTGATGAAGCTGGACTGGCTTTCACTGAAGCCACTGAACGCCGCGCGGACTTCAGCGCCGCCATAGTGCTTCAGGCAGATGTGATAGTCCAGCCCCGCTTCGAGGAATTGTGGTTCGTTGAAGATCAGCGATATGAACTTCGAACCGTTCGTACCGTTGAGTTCGTTGCTGGCGATGGTGTGCTCCATGGTCTCAGCGATCTCGACCTCGAAGTCGGAACCATCCTTCAGCTTGCCGATGATCGGAATGCCCACGGGTGACGGGGTGCCACCGTTCCGGATTGCGACGTCAATCGCATAGAGTTCGACATCGTTGGCCACATGGAAACCGTTGCATACTTCGTATTCGTTCGCGTCCGTATCCTGGTAGTACCCGTCCACCGTGCCGCCATCACGGGCGTAGATGAACTCGCTCACCTTGAATGAAGTCTCGGCTTGGTTGTCGTCCGTGGAGTTGTCCCCGACGACCGAGGTAGCCGTGAAGGTGACATCATAAGTTCCTTCTACCGCAGGAGGCGTAAAATCCGGGGCCACGAAAACGTGTTCCGGGCATGCGCCCAAGTCGATGACCTGGTTCTGGTCCAGAACGGTATTCGTGCCTTCCATCACCTTGAAATTCAGGATCGTCCCGGTCTGCGCGAAGGAACCGTTGTTGGCCACGGTCATGTTCAGAGGTACCGGCCGCAACTGGCTGAAGGCCGTTACGGAGTAGGTCAGTGAATCATAACTCGTGGCGGTTTGTGCGACCCACTCGGATTGCGCAGCGCTCTGGAGAGTGAGGTCATAGTCCAAGGGGACGATCAACTTCACGTCATCGACCTGCCAGAGATAGTGGGAGGAACCGGAGTTCGTGCCATCGTGGAAAAAGCGGAACTTCACTTGGCTCGCATCTCCTACTTCGATGCCACAACTGATGTTGACCGAAACGGTCACCGTGCCGGTGCCCGCATTGAAGGGCGTATCTCCCAGCACGGCGAATGAGGTCGGCCAAGTCGCGCCTCCATCGGCGCTGACCTGGATGTACCAAGGTGCCAGATCGCAGCAGTAACGCGCATCCATCTCGAACTCCAGAAGAAGGTTCGGCGTGGCGCTCAGGTCAAGAAGAGGGGATTCCAGGGCTCCATCCCAATTCGTCGGAGAACCCACCATCGTCGTATCGCTCCACTCGGTATTCGCCGAATCGGAATTGAAGAGCATCGAGCCGTTGTCGGCGGTGGTGGATGCGATCAGCTCCGAACCCAGTTGGCCCGTGTAAGCGCCAAAAGGCGGGGTGAGGTTGTATTTCCAGATCCCGCCATCCGCTTCAGCGGTCGTCCAGGCCCCGAAGCCGTTGTTGCCGGCCAGGCCATTGGCGAAATCTTCGGTAAACACCACGTCACCCGCATCTCGTGCACCAGATCCCGGTGCCGGGCTATCGTGGTGATGCGCCGTCGCATGTTGTGGACGGGCCCAAGAGGGCATTTTCGGTTTGTTCACGCGCTGCGCCTGCGCGGTCCCTGCCGTGCACGCCAGCAGGAGCAGAATGTACTTGTGGTTCATCGAGGTCGGGTCTTTCGTTTTTTCTGAAGGAGCGGCCAATTTAGCCGGTTGGCGGTAGAGTCCGATCCTTGTTCGGGATCTTCTTCACGGTCCATCACCGGCCGTTCATCAGACGCGCCGGGAAGCGCTCTCCGTTGCTGGGCCGAAGGCCACGGACCCCCGTGGTCTATACAGGTCCGACCGG
>JAGODO010000195.1 GCA_017998165.1 Flavobacteriales bacterium
GCGCGGGCGGCTTCCATGATGCCCGGGATGTCGCGCTCCAGGATCGGCGCGATGGCTTCCCTGGTGCTGTCCCGGGGTGAAAGTCCGGTGCCGCCCGTGGTGAGGATCAGATCGTACTTCTCCATGGCCCAGGTCTTCACCTGCACGGCGATCACATCGGGCTCATCCGGAACTACCATCTGCGCTGCGACTTCCACACCGAGGTTCTTCAACCGTTCAATGATGGCCGCACCCGCCTTGTCCTCCTTCTTGCCAGCGGCAACGCTGTCACTGATGATGAGCACCGCAGCACGCGGTGCCTTGTCGAAAGTGTCATTCCAATCGCTCTTGCCGCCCTTCTTCTCCACCAACCGGATGCGTTCGATGCTGATGCCCTTGTCGATGGGCTTGAGCATGTCATAGATGGTGAGCGCGGCAACACTGGCACCGTGCATAGCCTCAACTTCAACACCGGTGCGGTAGATGGTCTTCACCTTCACCATGACGATGATGGATGTCTGTTGCACCTCAAAGGCGACCTCCGCATGCTCGATGGGCAGCGGATGGCAGTCGGGTATCACGTCCGATGTCCGTTTGATGCCGAATAGACCAGCGACACGCGCGGCTTCCAGCACATCGCCTTTGGGCACACGCTTTTCCTTCACGGCGGCGATGGTCTCCGCGCTGCTGACCAACACGGTGGCTTCAGCCGTCGCTTCACGCAACGTGGTGGGCTTATGGGTGATATCGATCATCTGTTCTCCTTCCAAACATGTCCGCCTTCAGTAAGGATCTCCTTCCCGAAGATCGGGAGCCGCTTCTTCACCTCGTCGGTGACGAAAGCCACTGCCTCACGCGCCTGCTGGCGATGCGGCGCGCTGGCGAAGACCATGAAACACAGCTCACCTGCTTTGATGACACCTTGGCTGTGGTGTACATGAAGACAGGTCATCTCCGGCCACCGCGCAAATGCTTCCTCGCGGATAACGGTCATCTGCTCATTGGCCATGTCACGATAAGCGGAGTAGTCGATCCCTTCCACCCGTTTGCCATCGATCGTGTCCGCTCGTACCTGCCCGAGGAAGATCTCGTGACCACCGATATCGGTCCGCGTTGCGTGCTTGGCGATGCTCTCTCCAATGAAGGATGCGGGTATCGCACCTTCCACGAAGATGTCGCGCTTCTTGTGTGTCTTCTCCGCGCTCATCCTCCTGCGAACGGTGGCAAAAGTGCGATCTCTTCTTTGCCGGTGAGTGGAAGGTCATCGTTCACTACACGGCGGTCGACCGCTAGCGCATAGCTCATCCGGTCCAATCCGGGAATACGCTGTTCAAGTTCCCGTTTCAGGGCATGCGTCGATACGGCGGTCATATCGACATCCGCAGCACCGGCCTTCTCGGCGATCATCCCGAAGAGCAGAACGCGCATCGTCTTCAAAGATCGGTCGGTGCGTTCACGTTCTTGAAGAGGTCTTTCGGCCATCCTTCTTCACCGGGCACAAGATCGAACCAGCGCGTTTTCACACGACCCAAGGCATCGCTCATCTTCAAGCGATCTGCGGCGATGTTCCGTTCGAAAAGCTCGATGGCGTGACGGTGGTAGGCCGCTGCGAGCGGTTCGATGAAGTTGTGGTGCCTGGGAACAACGGCATCCACATCGCCGATCAGGTCGTTCTTCAGGTGGATGAGCAAGCGGTCGTTGATATTGGGCAGATCGCAGGCGAGCACGAGCAGACGGACGTATCGCGCATGCTTCAGTGCGGTGACCAGTCCCGCCAGCGGACCTTTGCCCGGAATGTCATCGGGAACCACGGTCGCGTGTCCGGGAGCGTACTTGTCCGGGTCCCCGATCACCAGCACTTCCTTGGCATGTGGCCGCAGCAGCTCGATGGCACGGTCCAACAGCGTGATGCCGTCCAGTTCGACCAATGCCTTGTCGCGGCCCATGCGCGAACTCTGTCCGCCCGCGAGCACCACACCGGTCCATTGGCGGTCGTTCATCGGGGCAGGTAGTGGACTTCCATCAGTTCATCTTCGGTCCACGAGCGCTTGTGCGCAGGCAGATAAGCCAGGGCATCCGCATCGATGAGCGAACGGAGCATGTGGGAACCTTCGTCGGCGAGCAACCTGACCTTCCCCCCTTCAACCCGGGCAGCCCGGAATTCCGCGCGATCGCCTTTGACCGTGAGTGTGTTCCCCAGGGGCACATGTTCGGCCCTGGACCACGGATCGTTGGCACCCTGCATGGCACGCAGGAAGGGGAGCACATACTCCCAATAGAGGACCATCACCGCGCGTGGATTGCCGGGAAGGCCGAACACGGGTCTGCCGTTCAGCGTAGCGAAGAGCATGGGTTTGCCCGGTTTCTGAGCGACGCCGTGGAAATGGATCTCCGCTCCCATCTTCTCCAGTACCGCTCTTACACGGTCGTGGTCGCCGACGGAAACACCTCCGGTGGTGATGATCACGTCCGCGGCACCGGCCTGCTTGATCGCATTCTCGATATCGCCATCCTCATCGTTCGCGACGAAGGCGCCGTCGTCATCCACTTCGCAGAGCTCCTTGCGCAAGGCGGCGAAGAGCATCCATTCATTGCTGCTGAAGATGCGGCCATCGCGCGGGGAGCCTTCCTCGATGAACTCGTTCCCCGTGCGCACCACGGCCACCCATGGTTTGAAGGACACCTCTACCTCGTCGAATCCGCCTGAGGCGATGAGGCCGACGAAGGCGGGGCCAAGCCTTTCTCCTGTGCGCGCGAGCAGCTCGCCCTCCGTGAACTGCTCGCCCATGCGCCGGATGTTCGCTCCGAGCGCGGGAAGTCCGTCGCGGCACTGGATCATGCCCGCCTCACGGATGGCCTGTTCCTGCATGAGCACACGTTCAGTTCCGTCCGGTACTTGAGCACCGGTAAAGATGCGGGCGCAATGAGCGGGCTGGAGCGTTCCTGCCATCGTCTGTCCGGCGGCGATCTCGGCCACCGGGGTCCACACGGGTCCTTCGCCGCACAGCGCCCAGCCATCCACCGCGCTCATATCGAACATCGGATGCGCTGCCCGGCTCTTCACATCGGCCGCGAGGTGATGGTCTTGCGTGAGGTCCAGCGCCAACGGTGTGAACGGCAACGGCCGCACATGCTCCATCATGATGCGTTTCGCTTCCTCCACACCGATCATGGCCACCAGAGTTTGATGCAGGCGAACAACAGGACCACGCCGAGGGCTTGGCGCAAACGCGGCGGTTGCAAGCGGCGAGCCCCGATGTACGCGCCAACGAGCCCAGCGCCCAGCGCCACGGCCACCCAGCTGAACAAATGGACATCGATCACGGCCGCGAGGTCACGAGTGCCCACCAGCCCTGCCGCGCTGTTCACCAGGATGAAAAGCGCTGAGGTACACGCGGTGACTTTGGTATCGGCCCAACGCATCAGCAGCAAGATGGGGCTGAGCAGGATGCCGCCACCGATGCTGATGAGCCCGGCGACGAAACCGAGTACCGCCCCGATCCCAAGCGCTGCGGCCAACGGGACCTGGCGCTCGGCCTTGTCGTTGGTTCCGAAGAAATCGAGGAGCCGCATCACCACCAGCAACAGGCAGATGGCCAGGATACGTTCATAGATCGTCTCATCGAGGTCGATCTGCTTCCCGAGCCAAGCCATCGGCACGGAGGCCAGAGCGAAAGGCCAGAAAAGGGGCCAACGGAAATACCCCGCCCTCGCGTACTGCGCGAACGCGATCGCGCTGACCACGAGGTTGATCATCAGGGCCGAAGCTTGTGCAACGGCCAATGGGATACCGACAAGCGCCATGAGGGCCAGATAGCCGCTCGCACCACCATGCCCCACCATGGCATAGGCGAAAGCCACAAGGGCGATGAGACCGAGGAAGAGCAGCTCGTTCATGGCACAAGCGGGGGTGCTATCGCGATCCACGCATGGGCGTCCCCGTCGTACTGCTCAATGCGTCCGTTGTCCAGGCGCACCTTGTTCAGGAGTTCACGGATACGCCATGCCATGCGCCGGGCCGTTTCGTCGATCACCTGCATCGGCACATGCCGCATATCACAGCCATCCTGCTCCTCCCCGAGGCGGCCGCTGAAAAGATCCGCGAGCGACAGGTCTTCCAACAGCCCTTCGCTGTGCAGTACGATCACCTGCCCCTGCCGGCCATGGACGGCACCACTGACGAGTGCGACTCCATAGTCGGCGCAAGTCCTGTCGATGAGCCTTCGAGCATGCGCATCGTCAGTGCAATCGGCTACGATGTCGTGCATGGAGATGATGCC
This sequence comes from Flavobacteriales bacterium, assembly GCA_017998165.1. GTDB lineage: Bacteria > Bacteroidota > Bacteroidia > Flavobacteriales_F > PHOS-HE28 > PHOS-HE28. The sequence goes on from JAGODO010000195.1 coordinate 4,260, forward strand.
CCCGGCGTTCTCCGGGGCGATGAAAAGATCACGCTGTTCGAGGATGGGCGTCACCGGGGCGTTCCGTGCCCATGCGGCGGCCACTTCGACTTTCGGCCGGCCGACATCCACCGGGGCGAAGAGCTCCTGCCGTTCGATGTTCTTCTCCTCCACACGGTCGCCATCCACAAGTGTGATGACGGTGAGGGGCATGTGCAGCAATCGCGGAAGGAGCGCATTGCCGATAGCCCCGACGCCGATGAGCGCTAGACGTATATCATGAGTGGAAACCTGGCCGGACACGCGGGCCAAGATACCCCGGCTCCTTGCGGGGCCACATTGGACAGCCCGGGTCTACTGCTCCAGATAGAGCACCTCGAAGGTGCCCGAAACGTTCTTCGCCGGACTGCCATCAGGCGATGCGAGTTGTACCGTGAATGAGCCCTTGATGCGGTTGGCGCCCTGGTCGTGCGAGTTGACGGTAATGACACCGGGTGCTTCGTTCGTGCTCTGATAAGCGACGGTGCCCATGGTGAAGAACACCTGGTTCATGTCACCGGTCGCCGAATGTGTGCCTACGGAAGTCTCATCCAACTGCAGGGCGAGACTGCCACTGGTCGGGTTGATGCCCCCGATGGTGAGTTGTCCGTCGGCCAGGTTGGCCACAAGCGTGGAGCTGAAGCAGATGGCGGCACCATCCACGTCGGCCTTCATGCGCATGCCGTCGATCCCACAGATCTCCACGGGGGGGTCGGGGGTCTGGTCGATCTCATCCTTCACGCAGGCGGAGAAGCAGAGGACCAGAGCAGGGGCAAAAAAGAGAGCGGCGTTGTGCTTCATGGGGCTTGTTGCGGCCCCTCATACGGGACAGGGCCATAGAAGGATCCATCCGCTCACGCCGGCCCCAAAGAGCCTGATCGGGATCTCTTCAAACGCGTCCTCCGGCCTCTTTTCCGCCGATGCTTCGCCGGAAACATTTTCCCGTAGGCACCGCTACGCGAAAATTTTCCGGTCTCGCCTCAGCGAAAAATAGTCTCGGTGCCCATCATTCAAGAGATCCCGAACAGGCTCCAAGCATCGCGCCCATCTCCTGTCCGGAGATGGGCGCGTCGCAGGGATCCGGTACGCTCAGCGCACCACGATGCGGCGGACAACAAGGCCGTTGTCGTGGCGCACACGCAGGGTGTACTCGCCTCGGGCCAGATCGCTCACATCAATGGTGCTGTTGCCTTTCACGGCGCGGTGCTCAGCGCTCACCACACGACCGGTCAGGTCCATCAGGTCCATGTCCACCTCGCCGGTGATGGTGCCGAAATCAATGGTGATCGCGGCGTCCGTGGGAACGGGATAGATGGCGAAACCGGAAACAGTGCCATCGTTGATGCCTTGTGGGGCCACCTGTACGACCACTTCCGTGCGAACGCTTTCGCATGAGCTGAGCGGGCGCTGCACTTCCCAGTCATAGAAGAAGTAGTAGTACTCCAAGGTGTTACCACCCTGTACGGTGGTGCCCGTGATGCTTCCCAACCCGCCGAGGTCGAACGGATAAGTGGGGTTGCTGCCATCGCCATCGCGCCAGCATCCGGGGTCTTGCGTGGAGAACCGGAAGCCGTAAGGGCCGCCTGCGGGCACATTGAAGTTGACGTCCACACGGCTTTCGCCGGCCGGGATCTCGAAGGTGCCTTCAGCGATCGTTGATCCGTCGCCCATGTCCACCACTTCGATCCCACGCGAACCAGCATCGCCGGCGTAGACCTTCACGCTCAGGATGACCATGTCCTCCGTGGCCTCGAAGAGCAGGTGGTACCCGCTGTTGCTGATCTCGCCGATGTCGGTCTGGTTGACCGGCCCGCCATAGAAGGTCTCACCGCCGCTGAGGTTCCGGTCCGCACACCAGTAAGAGGTGGTGGTGAAGAGCGCGGGCGTGGTGAATGCATTCGTGGTCGCGAGCGGTGTTCCACCGTCGGCCACATCGTACCAGGCCACGTTGGTGCCCGTGGCGTTCAGGTCGGCCGTAGCTCCATAGGCGATGCTCGCACCGCTTGCGGCGGGTGCATCCGGGGCGTCCTGCACCGCAACGCTCACGGTCTCGCTGGTCCATTGCTGGCAGGCACCGTTCACCGTCACATAGAAGTTGCCCGTGCTGTTCACGGCGATACTCTGGGTTTCGACGTCCGTGCTCCAAACGTTGCCGGACAGCGCACTGGAGGTCAACGTGACCGGACCGTCGGTTTCGCAGAAGCTGAGGGGACCGCTCACCGAGATCGTCGGCGTCTGGTCCGGATTCTCTACGACCGTGGCGATGGCCGTCACCGGGCACTGGTCACCATTGGTGAGCGTTACGCTCCAAGTACCGCCGCCGTTCGCGGTCACGCTCGGGCCGGTGCTGCCGTCGTTCCATGTGCCCGTGTATCCGCTCAGGGAGGGAGCGAAGAGGGTGATCGGCGCATCGCCTTCACACCAGATCAGATCACCGCCATCACTGGTGATGCTGACGCTCGGTGATGAGCAGCCGCCTTCCACCACCACCAGCTCCTGGTCAGCGTTCACGTTGGTGAACGTCTGCTCCTGTCCGCTGGGGAAGTGGACCACCATGGTGGGGATCACTTGGTGGGGTCCAAGGCCGAAGTGGCATGTGAACGTGTTGGTGATGCCGTAGCTCTCACCGGCGTGTACCTCACGGATCATCGTACCCCACGGGCCGGTGATGGTCACGCGTCCACCGACCGCATCGCGGTTGCTCACGGTCCCTTTCAGGCGCACGTTCAGGAAGTGGTTGCCATTGGGCGTGTTC
>JAGODO010000009.1 GCA_017998165.1 Flavobacteriales bacterium
ACCCCCAATTGCGGTATTCCGGCGCCGGTAACCCCTCGGTTGCTTCGCGGCCGCAATGAAGATCTCCGTTTTCGTATCGCTCCTGATCGTCTGCACCGTTGGTCGGGCCCAGGTGATCACCAGCGAAGACAGCCTGAATGCGGGCCTGGTGCGCAACGACCGCACGACGGTGATCAGCGGATACGGCGAGATCAAGGTGTCCTACGACCAGCGGCTCGGCACCGGGGAGGCCAACCTCACGCGCAACGTGCTTTTCATCGGTCATCGCTTCAACAGCCGCATCAGCTTCTTCAGCGAGATGGAACTGGAGAATGCGCGGGTGGAAGGAGGTGAGGCCGGAGGTGAGCTCAGCATGGAGCAACTCTTCATCAAGTTCGACCTTACCAAGGACATCTACCTCACCGGCGGGCTGTTCATCCCTCGTCTGGGCATCATCAACGAGAACCACCTGCCCACCACGTTCGCCGGAAATGACCGTCCGTTCGTGGAGCAGTTCATCATTCCCAGCACATGGCGCGAGATCGGGCTCGGACTGTATGGGCGCAGCCGCCGCTGGCAGGGCCTCAATTGGAGCATTGGTTTGCAGAACGGCCTCCACGCGGGCGCCTTCGAGCATGGCAGTGGCATCCGCGAAGGCCGCGGCGAGGGCACACATGCCAGTGCGGCGAACATCGGCCTGAGCGGCGCCCTGCTGTACTACGTCGACAAGTTCCGTTTTCAGGGAAGCGCCTACTACGGCGGTGCCGCCGGCCTCACGCAGCGGGATGCTGACAGCCTTCAATTGGACTATGGGCTTTTCGGGACACCTGTGCGCCTGCTGGAAGCCAACGCGCAATATCTCGGTGAGAAGCTCCGATTGAAGGTGCTTGCCGCTCAGGTGGACATACCGGATGCCGCACGCATCAACCGCGCCTACGCCAACAACACGCCCGACCGCATGTTCGGTGCTTATGCCGAGATCGGTTGTGATCTCTGGACGTGGTTCAGGCCTTCCGAAAAACGAGACCTCATCGCGTTCGTGCGATTTGAAACGCTGGACATGAACGCGGCGATACCCACGAACGGGATCGAGGACCCTACGCTGCGCCGAACATACCTGGTGACGGGCCTCGTCTATGCCCCGACCCATGGCATCAATGTCAAAGCCGACTATGTACTGCGCACCACGGGCGAGCCGAACACCGCCTTGAACATCAACCCGTACCCGCAGACCATGCCCTACTTCTCGGAGAAGGGGTTCCTCAACATCGGCGTGGCCTACAGCTTCTGATGGAACGCCGCGACTTTCTCCGTGTCTCCTGCCTGGGATGTGCCCGTGTCACGGTCGGTGCGGGCCTGCTGTCGCTCACCGGATGTGCGGCGCTTCCCTTGGTGAAAGTGGAAAGCGATGGGCAACGGATGGAAGTGCCCGCAAGCGCGTTCGCGGAAGGCTCCAGCGTGATCGTACGCACGCGGGAACTTTCCTACGATGTGCTGGTCATCAAACTGCCGGACGGGGGGGCACGTGCGCTCTACCTGCGCTGCACGCATGAGGACCAGCCGCTCACCGCCACGACGAGCGGGCTGCACTGTCCATCGCACGGAAGCCGCTTCGCATTGGACGGTTCTGTGGAAGAGGGTCCGGCGACCGCGCCATTGAGAACATTCACGGTCCGGCAGGAGGCCGACCTCTACATCGTCCAACTCCAGAGCTGAACGCCTGTCGACATATCCGATCATGAACAAGCATACATTCCTTTTCGCGGCACTGCTCACGGTCACGGCCTGCAAGAAAGAAAGCGACGGGCCCGGCACGACCACGCCCGAGGGCTTCACCACCACCAGTGTGCTGAGCGCGTTCGCAAGCAACGTGGCCCAGGAGAACTACGCCGATCTTGCCCAGCGCGGTGCGGTCCTGCGTGACATGATCATCGCTTTCGGATCGTCCGGGAGCGATGCGGACCTCGCCTTGTGCAAACAGCAATGGCGTGACACACGCTTGAGCTGGGAGCGATCCGAAGCCCTGCTCTTCGGACCCGTGGCGACGGACAACATAGACCCGCGCATCGATACATGGCCTGTGAATTTCACGGACCTGGAAGCCCAACTCGCCAGCGGGAACACCTTTACCCCGGAGTACATCACCTCGCTGGAGGACGCTCTGAAGGGCTTCCATCCCATCGAGTACCTGCTTTTCGGCGTGGGCGGGAACAAGACCGCCGGCCAGTTCACCGCGAGGGAGGTCGAGTACATCACCGCGCTGGCGAACGATCTGGTGGCGCTCACGGCATCGTTGGACGAGAGCTGGGACCCGGCCACGACCGGGAACTACTCGCACGCGTTCACCTCCGCTGGGGATGGGAGCGCGGAGTATCCCACGGAGCGTTCCGCTTACGAGGAGCTCGTGAACGCCATGGCGGGCATCTGCGATGAGGTGGCGAACGGCAAGATGGGCGAGGTACTGCTCGCCCAGGATCCGCTCCTGGAGGAATCACCCTTCGCGAAGAACTCCATCACCGATTTCACGAACAACATCCGCGGCGTCGAGAACGTGTACCTGGGCAAGTACCTGAGCGATGGTACGGGTCTGGAGGACTTCACACGGGAGCACGACCTGCAGCTGGACAACACGATCAAGCAGCGTATCGCGGCGGCGATAGCGGCCCTGGGCACGATCACCGTTCCGTTCGGGCAGGCCATCTCCCAGCAACCCGTCCAGGTGCAACAGGCCATCGATGCGATCAACGCGCTCGCCGGCACCTTGAACGATGAACTCCTTCCACTCGTGCAACTGCACGTGGATTGAGCATGGTGCCCTCCTGGTCGCGCTTCGGGATTCCGGTCGGTCTGCTGCTGCTGGCCGCGTGCAAGAAGGAGCCCGAACCCTGGTCGGCAGCAGAAGATCACCCTTGGATGAGCGGAGGTGCGCAGACGGTTTTTGATGCCGGTGCCGGGGCTTTCGGACACGCGTTCCCGGAGATGGGCGGCGCGGCGCTGGATCTGCACGGGATCGGCGACCTGCAGTTCGAGCAGACGTTCGTGAGCGCACCCGCCCCACTGAACCCCGGTCTCGGACCGCTGTTCAACAGCGTGAGCTGCACCAGTTGCCACGTGGGCGACGGCCGCGGAAAACCTCCTTCCGATGGGGAGCAGCCCATCAGCATGCTGTTCCGGCTGAGCGTACCCGGAGCTGACGCGCACGGCGGACCGCTGCCGGCCGCTGGGTTCGGGGGGCAACTGCAGCCCCGCGCCATCTTCGGTGCACAGCCCGAAGCCTTGGTGTCCATCGTTTGGAGCGAGGAACCGGTAACGCTCCCGGATGGCGAAGTGGTGAACTTGCGGTCCCCGCAGTTCACCTTCGGCAGTCCATACACACCCTTCCCCGCCGATCTGCTGTCATCACCCCGGGTGGCCCCTCCTGTATTCGGTCTGGGCCTGTTGGAGGCCGTGCCTGAGGAGGACATCCGCGCGCGCGCGGATGAGGCGGATGGCAACAACGACGGCATCAGTGGCAAGGCCAACACCGTTTGGGATGTGGTGGCCGCGCACGAAGCGCTCGGCCGCTTCGGATGGAAGGCCGAGCAACCCACGCTCCTACAGCAGAGCGCCGGGGCGTACAACGAGGATATGGGCGTCACCTCACCGGTCTTCCCGTCGGAAAGCGCCTTCGGACAGCCCCAATACGACGGCCTTCACGACGACTTCGAGCTTACCGACAGCATCCTGCACGCCGTCGCGTTCTATGTGCGCACCTTGGCCGTGCCCGCGCGGCGTGGGGTGGGAAATGAGCAGGTCCTGCGTGGCGAAGAACTTTTCATCGCCGCGAAATGCGATCGCTGTCATGTCCCCGAACAACGGACAGTGGTGGACGTCGCGTTCCCACCCTTGAGCAACTTGCGGATCTTTCCGTACACCGACCTGCTCCTGCACGACATGGGCCCGGCGTTGAGCGACCATCGCCCGACATACCGCGCCGATGGGGTGGAATGGCGCACGCCGCCCCTGTGGGGGATCGGACTGACACAGGTGGTGAACGGCCACCAGAACTTCCTGCATGACGGCCGCGCGCGTTCGATGCTGGAGGCCGTCCTCTGGCATGGTGGCGAAGCACAGCAGAGCAGCGATGCCGTGCGCGTGATGACCACCGGGGAGCGTGAGGCGTTGCTCGCCTTCCTCAACGCGCTTTGAGCCGCTTGCCCCCTCCGTCGAGCTTGTCGATGACGGCGGCCAGGTGCTGGCGTTTCACCGGCTCACGCACGAGCTTGCTGCGCTTGGTGAAATAGCGGTGCTTCTCCAGGAAGCGCACCTGCAACTCGTTCCATTCACGCTCGGTGTTCAACACACCGTAGTGCTTGAATTCGTTGAACAAGGTGGCGCCGATGCGGAAAAAATCCGGACGGCCGAGGTAGTCCAGGTCGGCATCACAGAGGATGCGCGCGAGCTCGTCCGCAGGGTCCTGCGGGATCTTCGTCGCCAGGATCATCGTGCAGATGCGCTCGATCTGCACTGACGAATAGCCGAATGCCGGAAGGGTTTCACGGGCGATCCCACAACTGCCCAGCTCATGTTCGTCATCCCGGATGAGGAATCCCGAATCGTGGAACAACGCGGCGGTCTTCAGCAGATCCAGGTCTTCGCCGCTCACACCTTCGGCCGCAGCGATGGTGATGGCCGTCCTGTAAACATCCAGCGTATGGTCATAGCAGTGATAGCTGCGGTTCGCCGGAAGGCCTTTTCGCAGCTTCGCAAGGATGTGGACTTCTGCCGCTTGCGGGTCCATGCTATTGGAACGCTGGCAATATAGCCGGAGGTGTGCATGGGAGGGTCATACTTTTGGGTGACATGCCATTCATGACGGGTCCCGGAAAGGTCAATAGACCCATCGCTCCCTTGCTCTTGTTCGGTCTCGTAGGGGGCTACATCGTGCTGCAATTCACTTGGTGGGCCTGGCTCCTCATCGACAAGGACCGGGGGGTGCAAGCGCTTCAAGCCCAGTTGCTGGCAGAAGGGATCGACCCGATCCTCCAGGCCCGGGCCCCGGACCGCACAGCCTGGATGGTGGCCGGTGAAGGCGGGGTTTTTCTCATTCTGTTGTTGCTCGCGCTCTGGTTGATCTTCCGTACCGTGAAGCATGAGCTCAACCTGGCGCGGCAGCAAAGGGACTTCCTGTTGGCCGCGAGCCATGAACTGCGCACGCCCATCGCCGGCCTGAAACTCCATTTGCGCACGCTGGAACGCCACGATCTGGGGCCGCCTCAACGCGCGGAGCTGACCAGGCATGTACACACCGAGGTGGCGCGCCTTCAAGGGCTCACGGAGAAGATCCTGCTTGCCACCCGGTTGGATGAGCCACAGATCCCTTTGGAACGCTCCCTGACGGATGTGGCCCCGCTGCTGCGGAGCGTGTTGATGAATGCGCGTTCCAGTTATGGGCGTGATCGGGAACTGGAACTCGATGCCCCTGCGTGCGCGATGCTCGATACCGATACCGATGCCTTCCGGTCCGTGACCACCAACCTGCTTGAGAATGCTTGCAAATACGCTCCAGGACCTTCCCCCGTGCAGGTGCGGCTCGTGCCCATCGAGCAAGGGTGGGAACTGCAGGTAGAGGACGAAGGACCGGGCATCCCCAAGGAGGAACAGGCCTTGATCTTCCAGAAATTCCATCGCGGGGGCTCTGAAGAAACCCGTGGAACCAAGGGTACAGGGCTCGGCCTGTACATCGTGGAACGCCTCATGGGCAGGCTGGGAGGGCGGATCGAGTATCGGCAACGCCCCGGAGGCGGGTCTATTTTCGCAGCCTCATTCCCGCACCATTGAAAGAAAGCCACAAGGCGGCGCTGCTCATCCTGGACGGATGGGGTATCGGCGCTGGTGACCACACCGACGCCATCGCCCAAGCGGATACACCGTTCATGGACAGCCTTATGTCCTCAGCACCGCACGCACGCCTGCTGACCCACGGCGAGAATGTGGGTCTGCCGGAAGGCCAGATGGGGAACAGCGAAGTGGGGCACTTGAACATCGGGGCCGGGCGCGTGGTGTACCAGGAACTCGTTCGGATCGACAGGGCGGTGGCGGATGGCTCGCTGGAACAGAACCGCGCACTGCGGGAGGCGTTCGCCAATGCGAAAGAACCAGGGAAGCGCCTGCACCTCATTGGGCTCATCGGCCACGGTGGGGTGCATGCGATGCAGCGCCATCTGACGGCGCTGTGCCACATGACCGGCCGTGCTGGGCTGAAGGACGTCTTCCTCCACGCGTTCACCGACGGCCGGGACACCGACCCGAAGAGCGCCTTGGGCTTCGCGCAGGAGCTGGAGAAAGAGATACGCGGCACGCCGGTGCGTATCGCCTCGATCTGCGGACGCTACTTCGCCATGGACCGCGACAAACGTTGGGAGCGCGTGAAGAAAGCCTACGACCTGTTGGTGCATGGCAGCGGCCGACGTGCCGAGACGATCACCGCCGCGATCGAAGCGAGTTATGCGAACGGTGTGACCGATGAGTTCATCGAGCCGTGCGCGATCACCGGTGCGGATGGTGGTCCGCTGGCCCTCATACGCCCGGGAGATGTGGTGATCTGCTTCAATTTCCGCACGGACCGCTGCCGGGAGATCACCGAAGCACTCACGCAACGACCGTTCCCCGAGCAAGGCATGACACCGCTCCCCTTGCACTACGTCACGATGACCCCGTATGACAGCACCTTTCGGGACGTGCATGTCATCTTCCACAAGGACAACCTGCCCATGACGATCGGCGAGGTGGTGGCGCGTGCGGGCCGCAAGCAGATCCGTATCGCGGAAACGGAGAAATACCCGCACGTCACGTTCTTCTTCAGCGGTGGCCGAGAGGAGCCTTTCGAGGGTGAGCGGCGCATCATGGTGCCTTCGCCGAAGGTGGCCACCTATGACCTGCGGCCCGAAATGAGCGCGGAAGGCATAACCGATGCGATCGTACAGGAGATCACCGCTGGCGACGCGGGATTCATCTGCCTGAATTTCGCGAACCCCGACATGGTGGGCCACACCGGCGTATTCCCGGCCATCGTGAAAGCCGTGGAGACCACGGACGCCTGCGCGCGCCGTGTGGTGGAGGCCGGCCGGGCCAGAGGTTGGAGCTTCATCATCATCGCCGACCATGGCAACGCGGACAAGGCATTGAACCCCGACGGTTCGCCCAACACCGCCCATACGACGAATCCGGTACCGGTATTCGTGCTGGACGACAGACCATGGAAGCTTCGGGACGGCGTGCTCGCGGATGTGGCCCCTACCCTGCTCGACCTGATGGGCATTGAAAAGCCGGCTGAGATGACCGGCTCTTCCCTGCTCTCACGTTCTTGACCGCCTGTCGGGGCCTTTTACGGCGGCCGTCGCTGGTGAAGTGCTCAAAAAGAGAGAAGCCCGCTTCCGCGGGCTTCCCAAGTTCATCGTTCCGGTATCACGGCCTCCGCGTATTGCTCAACACGGTCACATGCCCTGTGTACGGATCGTTCTCGCGGTCCACTTTCACTTCGTAGAAGTAGGTGCCGTCAGGCAGACCGGGCGCACGCCAATCGTTCTGGTAGTTCTGCTTCTCGTACACCACCTGTCCCCAGCGGTTGAAGATCCGAACGGTGCTCCGGGAGGCCAGGATGCCCTGGATGAAGAACACGTCGTTCTCTCCGTCGCCATTCGGACTGATGACATTGGGCACGATGATGGCGCACTGCGGGTCGACGATGACATTGACGGAAGCGGTATGCCCGCAATCATCGATCACCGAAACCTGGTAAGTACCATCAACCGTATTCGACGCGTAGCTCAGCGGTCCGATGTAGCCGTTGCTCCAGGATATCTGCAGCGGGTCCACCCCACCCGTAGCATCCGCCGTCAACGGGATACTGTCCGCACCGCAAGGGATGATGAGCAGCTCCTCGGTGGTGAGCTGGAGCACCGGAGAGTCCACAATGGTGGTGCTCACCGTGTCGCTTACCACCTGTTGGCAAGCGTTGCTGTAGCTCACCGCAATAGTCAACGATTCGGACCCTTCATCCGTGTTGTCCTCGGTCGGTACGATCTCGGCATTCACGGTGTTGCTGCCTCCAGGTATGACCATGGGTTCGGGGAACGGATAGTCGCCACCTGACTGGGCCGTGCCCAGATGCCCGACCGAAACCAGCAGGTCCCCGCTTGTACCGGAAGGACGTGTGATGACCAGGTTCGCGTTGTCGCACCCTTCGATCAGGGGGTCAGGCCCGGCGAGTGAGGCGGTGATGGGTGGAGGCGGAGAAAGCTCGACCGCGAAAAAGCCCGTGGTCTGCCCGCCACAGGTATCGGTCACTTGCACATACACATCGCTCACGGTGGTGGGCGTGTAGTAGATGGAATCGGCTGTTTCACCCGTCGGGGTCCAAAGCAGGTTGTATGCTCCATACCCGCCGCTGATCGTCGGGGCGAGCTGAACGCTCTCTCCGCAATCGATCATGAACGCATCCCCGATGGCGATCAACGGCTCGGGCTCGTCGATGAAGAAGTGGAACGTGATCTCCAGGGAATCCGCCGCACAGGGTGATTCGGAAATCATGGTGACGTCGATGGTCTCCACGTCATCCGCGTCGATCGGCGCACTGAGGGAGAAGGGAATGGTCGTTTGGAACGGCGCGAAGTTGAGCTGCGTCGGGAACGGCGGTGAGTAGTCGACCCCGGGAACAGCGGTACCGGACACCTCGATGTTCACCGTTGCGGCGAAGGTGGAATCACCGACACGCGAGAAGAGGAAATCCACGGCGAAACAGCTTTCCAGGATGGTGTTGGTCCCCACGATGCCCGGACCGGGTTGGAGGTCAGGAACGAACGGTGCGCTGGTGAAGCTCCCACCTTCGAGGAACACCACGCTATCGTAGGCGGTATCACCCGCATCGCCCACCGCGATCTTGATGTGGTGTACCTCGCCGCAGGTAACGGCTGCCCGTGCGGTGAGTCGGACGGTCATGCCGTCGTATTGGACATAGGTCGGGTCCGTGCTGAAAGGCGCGGTGAAGCCATCCCCGTTGTTCACGTAGAACTCGGGGTAGGAAACATCGTTGACGTTGTTGATGGCGATGGCCTGGGTCGTTCCAGGAATGAGCGCGATGTTGATGGAGTTATTGCTGTAGGGACCGTTGATACCAGGCCCGCTGAGGAAAAAGCCGAAAACATCATTGAACGAGGAGTTCACGAACTCGAGGTACTCGTCCGAGCCGAACACGAAGTCGAACTGGATGGAATCACCGATGGGGATGAAGTCGAATTCCAGGACGGCCGCGTCATTGATCGTCGCATTGCTGCCGATGGCCACAAGGTCCGGGTCGGACTGTCCGAACATGCCCCCGCCCGTGGTGCTGGCACCGGCATCGTTCGGGCCCTCTGCGTTCATGACACTGCCGGTGGCGAGCAGGATACCGTTCTCGATGCCCACGTTGCAATTGACGCCGTTGAACGAGCCGGCCTGCTCGGTGAGGGTAGAGCCTGGAAGTCCGTTGAAGGTGATGTTGCTCACCTGTACACCGGAGCCCAGAAGCACGTCCTGCACGAGCTGTTCCGGGGTCAGCGACTGGTCGATGACGATCTGTGCCTGGAGCCCGATCGTGGCAAGCAGGCAGAACAGTGTAGTGGTCGACTTGTTCATTGGGAAATGCCGGTTCCCGGCATCAGGGTTGGTCATTGTCCTCCTATTCGGCGTCCGAAGCGCTCAAGAGCGTCACATGTCCGTATCCCTCCTGCGAGGGGAACAAGTGACCGGCGGCTTTGAATTTGTAAACGTACACACCTGTGACCGGATCAGCACCACCCACCTTCCCGTCCCAAGGCTTGTTGACGTCCTCGGTGCTGTACACCAGTTGGCCCCAGCGGTCGTACACGCTCATCTCGAACTGCTCGATGTAGCGCGTGCCCGGGCCGAACAGCTCGTTGATCCCATCCCCGTCCGGGGTGAAGGCATTGGGGAAGAACAACTGGCCCGGCGGACGGATCAGCACGCTGTCCACCCCCGTGCAACCCGTATGGGTCACCACCGACAGCTTCACCCAATGCTCCTCCAGGTCCAGGTAGCTGTGCGCCAAGGTCCGCTCACGGCTCAACGTCCCATCACCCAGGTCCCAGCGGTAGCTCCGGCAGAAGGTCGGAAGCGTCGCCGCCTCGAACACCCAGTCATCCTGCCCAGCGTTGGTCGCTTCGATATGCACGATCGGTTGCTCCACCCCCACGTTCACCTCATCGGTGATCATCTCCCCGCATTGGTCATGGATCCTCACCCGGTACTGCGCGTTCACCTCAGGACCCACCATCAGGTGCGGATCGCTCTGATCCTGATCCACCCATTCGATCGTGTAGTACCCGGAACCCCCTCCCACCTGCGCCCATAGCTGAAGGCTGTCCCCCAGGCACAGCACCGTGTCCCCGGTCAGGTCCACCGTGAAGGGCGCCGGATGGGGGATCAGCGAATAAACCGCCTCCACCGCCTCATTGCCGCACTGGTCCCGTACCGTCAACGTGTACACCGCATCGGCCGGTACCCCCACCTGAAGGGTATCCTGAAGACTCACCGTCTGCTGCTCGCTGTTGGTCCATTCGTAGCTGTAAACACCGTTCCCACCCGTCACTCCCAGCACCTCCAGGGTCGTGGTGTCTCCCAGGCAGATCACCGTCCGGTCGGGCGCATCCACCACCATGCTGTCCAGGGCCACCGTGCCCACCTCCACCGAGTCCGTCACCGTGCTGCCGCAGCCATCGGTCACCGTGGCCACATAGAACACGTTCGGGTTCGCTGCCGGCACGTTGATCGTCGGAGTGCTCCCCGCATCCGCTCCGCTGAGCGTCCAGCCGTAGCTGTAGTCACCGTCCCCGCCCGTGGTCTGTAGCACAGCGATATCCCCGTTGCCCAAGCAGTCGATCAGCGTCAGCGGGCTCACCTCCATGGCCAGCGCAGGATACACCGGGATCGTCACCGTGATGCTGTCGCTCACCGCCTCCACCCCGCAGGTGTCAGTCACCGTGAAGTGGTACACCGTCGTCTCCCCGGGCGCCACTTCGATCGTGAAGGTCTCCTCACCCGTGTCCCACAGGATCTCCTTCTCGCTCGTACCCCCGCTGATCGCCGGGGTCAACACGTAGCTGCCCCCGCAATCCCCGAACACATCCGCCGTCTCGGTCACGATGGGCTCGTGCTGGTCGATGTACAGGATATAGTCGTTCACCACTTGTGAACCGCTACAGACGATGTTCTGAGCGATGGTGATGGTGACGGTCTCCAAGCCGTCCGCGTCGAGCGGGATATTCACCGGCCAAGGGATCAGGGTGTCACCCGCTTGGTAGATGAGTTGCACCGGGAAGGCGGGGAAATAGTCCACGCCGCCTGTTGCGGTGCCCCCGATCACGATATTCACGGTGTCGATATTGGTCGTGTCGCCATACCTGTGGAACGCGAGCGGAACGATACCGCAGCCCTCGAAGAGCGTGCTGTCGTTCGCCCCGATGCCATTGCCCACAAGCTCAGGCACGACCTGGCCGGTACTAGTAAAGCTGCCTGCCTGCAGGAACACGGCGCTGTCCCAAGCGGTGTCGGAGGCATCACCTATGACGATCTTGATGTGGTACGTCAGGCCGCAGGTCACTTGGGCTCGGGCGGTCATCACCACGGTCAATCCATCATACTGGACGTACTGGGGATCCGTATTGAACGGGGCAGTGGAACCGTCACCGTTGTCGACATAGAACGACGGGTTCACGGTGCTGTTCACATCGTTGATGGTGACCGGCTGCGTGGTGCCCGGTACCAAGGCGATGTTGATCGCGTTGTTGGCGTAGATGCCGCTGATGCCGGGGCCACTGACGAAGAACCCGAAAGCGTCATTCACGCTGTTCACGAACTCGAGGTACTCGTCCGAGCCGAAAATGAAGTCGAACTTCAGGGAGTCTCCGGTGGGCACGAAGTCGAACTCGAGGATGGCCGCGTCGTTGATCGATGGATTCCCGGAGAGCAGGACCAGATCGGGGTCGGTCGCACCGAAGTTGCCCCCGCCCAAACCACTGCTGCCGCTGCTATTGGGGCCTTGGGCGTTGTTGATATCGCCGGTCGCGAGGATCACGCCCTGATCGATCCCCAGGAACGTGTTGGTGGCATCGAACCCGCCGATCTGTTCGTTGAGGATGGTACCCGGCTGTCCGTTGAACGTGATGTTCGAGACCGTCACGCCGGAACCAAGAAGGATATTCTCAACGGCCTGTTGCGGAGTGATGGTGCTGTTCAGAACGATCTGGCCCGACGACAGGGCAGGAACCAGAGCCGCAGAGAGGGTAAACAGGAGATATGAACGCATCGATGCTTTTTGGAAAAGCGCCGGAAGATAGCCTCCCGACCATTGCTTGACCGAATGCCAGCCGGGCAGGTTGCCTGAGGACCCGGTTCATCCTCAACTTGGACCCGTCCGCGACCCGGAACCTGCCCGTTCGGGGCCTAGTCGTCAGAGCCGCGCAGCAGGGTCACATGCCCAAAGCCCTCTTGGGGCGGGAACAGGTGCCCGGAGGCCCTGTACTTGAACACGTACACGCTCGTGGGGGCTTCTGTGCCACCCACCTTCCCGTCCCAAGGCTTGTTGACGTCCTCGGTGCTGTACACCAGTTGGCCCCAGCGGTCGTACACGCTCATCTCGAACTGCTCGATGTAGCGCGTGCCCGGGCCGAACAGCTCGTTGATCCCATCCCCGTCCGGGGTGAAGGCATTGGGGAAGAACAACTGGCCCGGCGGACGGATCAGCACGCTGTCCACCCCCGTGCAACCCGTATGGGTCACCACCGACAGCTTCACCCAATGCTCCTCCAGGTCCAGGTAGCTGTGCGCCAAGGTCCGCTCACGGCTCAACGTCCCATCACCCAGGTCCCAGCGGTAGCTCCGGCAGAAGGTCGGAAGCGTCGCCGCCTCGAACACCCAGTCATCCTGCCCAGCGTTGGTCGCTTCGATATGCACGATCGGTTGCTCCACCCCCACGTTCACCTCATCGGTGATCATCTCCCCGCATTGGTCATGGATCCTCACCCGGTACTGCGCGTTCACCTCAGGACCCACCATCAGGTGCGGATCGCTCTGATCCTGATCCACCCATTCGATCGTGTAGTACCCGGAACCCCCTCCCACCTGCGCCCATAGCTGAAGGCTGTCCCCCAGGCACAGCACCGTGTCCCCGGTCAGGTCCACCGTGAAGGGCGCCGGATGGGGGATCAGCGAATAAACCGCCTCCACCGCCTCATTGCCGCACTGGTCCCGTACCGTCAACGTGTACACCGCATCGGCCGGTACCCCCACCTGAAGGGTATCCTGAAGACTCACCGTCTGCTGCTCGCTGTTGGTCCATTCGTAGCTGTAAACACCGTTCCCACCCGTCACTCCCAGCACCTCCAGGGTCGTGGTGTCTCCCAGGCAGATCACCGTCCGGTCGGGCGCATCCACCACCATGCTGTCCAGGGCCACCGTGCCCACCTCCACCGAGTCCGTCACCGTGCTGCCGCAGCCATCGGTCACCGTGGCCACATAGAACACGTTCGGGTTCGCTGCCGGCACGTTGATCGTCGGAGTGCTCCCCGCATCCGCTCCGCTGAGCGTCCAGCCGTAGCTGTAGTCACCGTCCCCGCCCGTGGTCTGTAGCACAGCGATATCCCCGTTGCCCAAGCAGTCGATCAGCGTCAGCGGGCTCACCTCCATGGCCAGCGCAGGATACACCGGGATCGTCACCGTGATGCTGTCGCTCACCGCCTCCACCCCGCAGGTGTCAGTCACCGTGAAGTGGTACACCGTCGTCTCCCCGGGCGCCACTTCGATCGTGAAGGTCTCCTCACCCGTGTCCCACAGGATCTCCTTCTCGCTCGTACCCCCGCTGATCGCCGGGGTCAACACGTAGCTGCCCCCGCAATCCCCGAACACATCCGCCGTCTCGGTCACGATGGGGGTGAACCCATCGATGTAGAAAAGGTACTCGTTCACGACCTGGGAGCCGCTGCAAACGATGTTCTGGGTGATCGTGATGGTGATCGTCTCCAGACCGTCAGCGTCCATGGGGACATTCAGCGGGTACTCGATCATCGTATCCCCTTCATAGTAGATGAACTGGGAAGGGATCGCCGGGAAATAGTCCACGCCCGGTGTCGCCGTTCCGCCGACCACGATGCTCACCGTGTCGATATTGGTCGTGTCCCCCATGCGGTGGAAGAAGAAGGGGACCAGCCCACAACCTTCGAACATGGTGCTATCGTTCGCACTCACCTCTCCGACGGTGAGCGAGGGGATCACCTGTCCCGTGCTCGTGAAGCTTCCGGCTTCCAGGAAAACGCCGGAGTCGAGCACATGGTCACCGGCATCGGCCAGAGCGAGCTTGATGTGGTACTGCACACCGCACTCCACGATCGCCCGCGCTTCGAGGATGGCGGTCATCCCGTCGAACTGGTTGCACTGCACATCGGTGCTCCAAGGTGTCGTGAAGCCGTCGCCGTTGTCCACGTAATAATCGGAGTTCATTCCGTCGTTCACGTTGTTGATGCTCACGGGCTGTGACGTGCCCGGCACCAAGGCGATATTCTCGGCGTTGTTGGTGTAGGGGCCGTTGATACCGGGCCCGCTGAGGAAAAAACCGAAGATGTCGTTGTACGAGGAGTTCACGAATTCCAGGTATTCTTCCGAAGCGAACACATAACGGAACTTCAATGTGTCACCTGTCGGGATGAAATCGAACTCGAGCACGGCCGCGTCATAGGAGGGGTTCGGTGAAGCGATGTCATCGAGGTCCACATCTCCACCGAGGTTCATGCCCCCCGCGGGCAGTGTATTGCCGCTGGTGGTGTTGGGGCCCAGAACGGTGTTCACCTCGCCGCAGGCCATGAACACACCGGCCGTCAGCCCGATGTTCCCCAAGGGAACGCCCACATTCGACAAGGTGCCATCGAACTCCGCGGCTTGGATGAACACTTGGTTCCCTGGCTGGCCGTTGAAGGTTACGTTGCTGGCTGAAACGCCCTGGCCGAGCAGTACGTCCTCCAAGAGTTCGGTAACCGTGAGCGAATTGTCGACGGCGATCTGGCCAGTAAGGACGGCTGGCGAGAGCAAGGAAGCTACGAGCAGAAGGCGAAGAGCGCTCATGGGGGTTGAGCTGGTTGGTGGAAAGGCGAGGGAAATTACAGCATATACCATCAATTGACCACCCCGGTGGGGTGGTGGTTGCCTGTCCGTGGCCGATGGTCAACAACTTCTGCTCGTCGATGGGCGGAAAAGTCACGTCCCGGCCATCAGATGGCCGGGACGTTGAACAGGGGCTTTGGGTCAGTTCGTCGCGCTCTCGTCGCCCAGCAACGTAACGTGTCCGAGGCCCTTGGTCTCCTCCAAGCGCTCACCGGCTGCGCGGAAACTGTACACGTACACACCGGTCGGGGCCGTTTCGCCGTTCTTCATCTCCCCGTTCCAGGTCGCGCCCACGCCGGTGATCGCGGCCACTTCAGCGCCCCAGCGGTCGAAGATGACGAGCTCGAATTCCTCGAGCAGTACCCCCACCGCGCCGAAGGTGTCGTTGATCCCATCGCCATTCGGGGTGAAGGCATTAGGGAAGAAGAGCTGGGCGGCCGGCGTGAGGGCGATGGTGTCGATGGCCGGGCAGCCGTTCGCTGTAAGCGTATGTACCTTGACGATCGTCGGCTGCATCTCCGCGTAGGCATGCTCCGGGGCCGAAGAAGTGCCTGTGTGCCCATCTCCGAAGCTCCAGGTGAAGTCCACCGCGGCAGGCAGGCTGTGCGTGCTGAAAGCGAAGTCGTTGAACCCGATGGACTCCGCCAGGATCGTCGTCACTGGGTGCTCTATGCCCACTTGGGCATCCGCCTGGGCGGTGGAACCACAGAGGTCCGTAACGGTCACAGTATAGGACGACGGTACCGTCGGAGCCACGGTCACGGCGCTATCAGCACCCGGGAAAGCGGGCCAAGCGTAAGTGTACGCGCCTGCACCGCCTGTGGCCACGGCGATCAGTTCGCGGCTGCCGCCTTCACACACCATGGCATCGGCCAAGTGCAGGGCGAGCGGTGCGTGCTCTGCGACGGACAAGTTGACCTGCGCGGAACCTGCATGGCCGCAGTTGTCGGTCGCGGTCAGCGTGTAGGTCTGGCTGCCGCTCACCGGGACAGTGAAGCTGTTCGCCGTCCCGAGGGCGGTACCGTTCGCGTCCGTCCAGGTCTGCGTGAATACGCCGGTTCCACCGGTCACGCTGAGCACCGAGGCCCCGGCACTCTGGCCCGGGCAGGTCACGGTCGCATCCGGGGTCAAGCCGACCACGATGGCATCGTAGGACTGCAAGGTGGTGGTTACCGTCGACGTGGCCGAAGCACCGCACCCGTTGGTCACCATCACGGTGTACTCAGCCGGTTCGTTGCTGATGTTCAACGTATGCGAGGCCCCCACTTCGATGCCTGCGTTGGTCCACAGGTAGGCGATACCGGCCGTATCGCCATTGATCGTTACAGTGAGGATTCCACCGTTCCCGTCGCAGGGCATCGGCGCGGGCTGGTTAACGGAGATCGTGATCGGCGCTACGGTGCTGCTCACGAGGGTTGAATCGCTCACGGAGGAACCGCAGGCATCACTTACGGATGCGACGAACCAAGCAGGCTCCGTGGGGGGAGCGATGGTCACCTCGGAGGTCGTGCTCAACAAGGTGCCGTTGCTGCTCCATGAAAGATCGTGGTCACCACCACCCATCTGGGTCAGCGTCATGGACAAGGTGCCTTGCTCGCCGCAGGCGATACCGAGGGTGCTGGGCACGTTCAGCTGGGGCGGCACCGAGGAAACGTTCACGGAGTCGGTCGCCGTGGCACCGCACTCATCCGTTACCGTGGCCACATACCAATCGCTTCCGTTGGCGGTTACCGGCATGCTGGTACCAGTTCCCAGGGCCACACCATTGGAAGACCAGGTGACATCCGCACCGTTGAGCCCGAGCACTTCCACCTGACCATTCCCCATACAAGGCAACGCGAGGTCCTGGGTCAAGTTCAGCATGGGCGGCGTGCTCGTGAAGGCTCCGGCTTGCAGGAACACGGCGGAATCGTAGATCTCATCGCTTACGTCCCCGATGGCGAGCTTGATGTGGTAGGTCTGTCCGCACTGCACGGCATGGCTCGCCGTGATGGAGACCGTGAGACCATCGTATTGGACATAGTCCACACTGCTGTTGTACGGGGCGGAAAAACCGTCGCCGTTGTCCACATAGAAGGCAGCGTTGCTGATGTTGTTCACGTTGTCGATCGTCACTGGCGTGGACGTCCCTGGGACCAGGGCGATGTTCACCGCATTGTTGGCATAGGGGCCGCTGATGCCCGGGCCGCTCAGGAAAAAACCGAAGGCGTCATTGAATCCGGTGTTCACGAACTCGAGGTACTCTTCGGAGGCGAAAACGAAGTTGAAGGAGATGCCACCGCCGGTGGGTACGAAATCGAACTCCAGCACCGCCGCGTCGAAAACACTGGTCCCCGCGATCGATCCCAGATCCGGGTCCGAATTGCCCGTGTAACCGCCTTGGGTGGCATTGTCCAGCGTATTCGGGCCGTAAGCGAGCGTGGCGTCACCGGTGGCGAGCATCAGGCCGTTCGGCATGCCCACGTTGGCATAAGCGCTGTTGAAGGAGGCCACCTGCGGACTGATGGAACCTCCGGGCAGGCCATTGAACGTGATGTTGCTCACGCTGACACCTCCACCGAGGAGCACGTTCTGTACAAGTGCCGAGGGCGATTGGCTATTGTCCACCGAGATCTGGGCCGAAGCCAGGAGTGGCAGGATCGCGATGCTGATCAGGGCGGAGCGTAGTTGACGGGTCATGGTGTTTGCGTTTCGATGGGCCAAAGCACCGGAGATGGGGCGAGGCGGACCTGCGACAACGAGCAACTGGCGGGATTTTCCACACCGGCGGGTACTATCTGTCCCTCACAGCGACGGAACCGCCGGAAGGCACGCCAGGCAAGGGCATCACACATCTCTCCCAAAGGGTCTTCGGTGTGGTTCAGGAGGTGATACACCCCCATGGCATCCCCCATCTTAGGGATGGCCATGGAGAGCAATTGGCGAACATGTCCACCAGCCTCGGCAACGACCGTTCAGAAGGGGCGCTCTGCGGGGTCGACCAGGCCGGGGCTCAAGCCTTGCGAACGTTGGCCAACGGTTCAGCGGGCGTGTTCGGAGGGGGGATATCTTCGGCACCCCTGAAAGCGCTGACCGAACCGCGCCCGACGGCCAGCCCCACCAATGAGCACGACCGACGCCTATATCGAGACCAACAAGGACCGCTTCCTGAGCGAATTGCTCGACCTGTTGCGGATACCGAGCGTGAGCGCTGATCCGAAGTACAAGGCCGACGTGGCCCGATGCGCCGAAGCGGTGAAGCAGCGCTTGGTCGAGGCGGGGGCGGACAAGGTGGAGATCTGCCCCACACCGGGACATCCGATCGTCTACGGCGAAAAGCTCATCGACCCGAAGAAGCCGACCGTGCTCGTCTACGGACACTACGACGTTCAACCGCCCGACCCGCTCGACCTCTGGCATTCCCCGCCCTTCGAGCCGGTGATCAAGGAGGGGATGATCTACGCGCGCGGCAGCGCCGATGACAAGGGCCAGTTCTTCATGCACGTGAAGGCCTTCGAGGCGATGATGAGAACAGGGTCCCTGCCGTGCAACGTGAAGTTCATGATCGAGGGGGAAGAGGAGGTCGGCAGCGACAATCTCGGAACCTTCGTCAAGAACAACAAGGCCCGGCTGAAGGCTGACGTGGTGCTGATCAGCGATACGGCCATGATCGCCAATGATGTGCCCAGCATCAATACCGGCTTGCGCGGACTCAGCTATCTGGAGGTGGAGGTGGTCGGACCGAACCGGGACCTCCATAGCGGGGTTTACGGCGGTGCGGTGGCGAACCCCATCAACACCTTGTGCGCGATGATCGCGAGCCTGCACGATGCTGAAGGCCGTGTGAACATCCCCGGATTCTATGATGCGGTGGTCGACCTTTCCGCTGCGGAGAGAAAGGCCCTGGCCGAGGCGCCCTTCGATGAGAAGGAATGGATGAAGGACCTCGGGGTGAACGCCGTCAAGGGCGAAAAGGGCTACACCACCGACGAGCGCTGCACCATCCGCCCGACGCTGGATGTGAACGGCATATGGGGCGGCTACATCGGCGAAGGCGCCAAGACGGTATTGCCCAGCAAAGCGTTCGCGAAGCTCAGCATGCGCCTTGTCCCGGATCAGAAGAGCGATGCCATCACGAAACTGTTCAAGGACCACTTCGAGAAGATCGCACCACCTTACGTGAAAGTGAGCGTTCGCCCCCATCACGGCGGTGAAGCGGCGGTGACCCCCATCGACAGCCCGGCCTACCTCGCAGCCAGCAAGGCGATGGAAGAGACCTTCGGCAAGAAGCCCATTCCCACGCGGGGCGGCGGCAGCATCCCTATCGTGGCCCTCTTTGAAGAGGAGCTTGGATTGAAAACGGTGCTGTTCGGCTTTGGTCTCGACAGCGACAACATCCACAGCCCGAACGAGAAGTACGGCATCTTCAACTACATGAAGGGCATCACCACCATCCCGCGTTTCTTCCAGCACTATGCGGCGATGAGCAATGGGCATTGACCGCGCGGTGAAAGGTTCCGCTGTCCTGTTCGTGGTGCTGCTGTTCACCGCGCCGGGCTGCCTCAGTTATGAAGAGGTCGCGTTCAAGGGCATCACGAACGTGGAATTGGGCAGGATGGACCCGGGTGGTGTGGCCGCACGCGTTACCGTGACCTTGGACAATCCGAACAACTTCCGGATCCATGTGCTCGACCCGAACGTGGACCTGTTCCTGAATGATGTCTATATCGGCAAGGCCGTCCTGGACAGCAACCTGGTGCTGGACAAGAAAAGCAGCAAGGACTATCCCGTACCGCTGCACGCCACCTTCGACGACCATGGGACGCAGGCCATGGGCGCCATGCTGGCCGCCGCACTCACCGGCAAAGCGACGTTGAAGGCCAAGGGCTCGATCATCGGTAGGGCGTTCCTGCTCCGCAAGCGTTTCCCCTTTGAGGAAGAGCACGAATTCGAGTGGGACCATTGATGTGGATCAGCGGGGCGGCGGCACGTAGGTGGGCTCGCTCCAACCCAACACCACAAGACCCAAAGCGCCTTTCGACAGGCGCAGTACGCTGAACTGCCGGTCGTTACCGGCCGCAGGCGGCTCCATCGCCACGGCGTCCCCCGGATCGGCGGTCGCGATCGCTGGCAGTGTACCATGCTCCACCCAATAGTTCTTGAGCCCGAGCCCGCTGATCGGTTCACGCACGATGAACGCACGCTCATCCGAGGTGAAGAGAGCGTTCACCGTGAAAAGAACGCAGAACAGGAAAGGACCGATGGCGAGCAGATTGAACATGAACCAGTACGATCGGGACATCCCGAAGACCCGCTCGACCCACCTGCCGAACACGAGGTTGCCGGCGAACGCGAACGCGCAGAAAAGCCGCACGACCACCCAGTAGGTGACAAGCACCGCACTGGCGACCCACCAGAAAGCGACGATCATCGCGAAAAGTCCGATGAGCATGAGCCAGATGGGCCACTGGCGCGCGTCGTCATCGTCAACGCGGCGCTGTTGACCCGCGAGCTGCCTCCACGTACGTGGCCGGGCCCGCACAACGTTCCTTTGATCGCCCATGTCGTTCGCCAAGCTATCCGGTATCGTGCTTGTCTCCGGTACGATGCTGGTGCCTGGATGCGAGGCGACGGACGAGGGCAACGGCACCACCGACCAGGATACCATGCACACCCATACCAACCGCCTCAGCCAGGAGAGCAGCCCTTACCTCTTGCAGCACGCGCACAATCCGGTGGATTGGTACCCTTGGGGGGATGATGCCTTCGCGAAAGCGAAAGCGGAGAACAAGCTGGTGCTTGTGAGCATCGGGTACAGCAGTTGCCACTGGTGCCATGTGATGGAGCGGGAGAGTTTCGAGAACGACAGCGTCGCCCGGGTGATGAACGAGCGTTTCGTGTGCATCAAGGTCGACCGCGAAGAGCGGCCCGATGTGGACCAGATCTACATGTCCGCCGTGCAGTTGATGACCGGTCGGGGCGGCTGGCCGTTGAACTGCTTCACCCTGGCCGACGGGCGACCGGTCTATGGAGGAACCTATTTCCCGCCAGAACAATGGACACAGCTGCTCAGCGACCTGAGCGAGACCTGGAAGACCGATCCGAAGAAAGTGACCGGCTATGCGGAACGGCTTCACCAAGGGGTCCGCGACAACGACCTGGTTCAGTTGAACACCGCGCCGCCGGACTTCACCCGCAAACAGGTATCCCGGCTGGTGCAGGTGATGGACAGCACCTTCGACCGTACGGACGGGGGCATGGACCACGCCCCCAAATTCCCGATGCCGAACAACTGGCAGTTCCTGCTGAAATACGGGCGGCTCGCCAACGACACGAACGTGGACGGTCAGGTGCACCTGACCTTGCACAAGATGGCCCTGGGCGGCATCTACGACCACATCGGTGGCGGCTTCGCCAGGTACAGTGTGGATGGGCTGTGGAAAGTGCCGCACTTCGAGAAAATGCTCTACGACAATGCGCAGCTCGTCTCACTCTACTGCGAAGCCTATCGCGCGGTGAAGGATCCGTTGTACAAGGATGTGGTGGAACGGACATTGGGCTTCATCGAACGGGAGATGATGAGCGCCGAAGGTGCTTGCTACAGCGCGCTCGATGCGGACAGCGAAGGGGAAGAGGGTCGGTTCTATGTGTGGACGAAGGAGGAGCTCCAGCGCGTGCTCGGCCAGGACTTCGCATTCGCGGAGAAATACTACTCCATCGGTCGTGCCGCGGCCTGGGAGCACGGAACGAACATCCTGCTCCGCGAAGGGGATGACGCCTTCATGGCCCGGCAGTTCGGCCTTTCCGAAGAGGAATTGAGGGCCAGCGCGACGCGTGTGAACGACCTGCTCCTGACCGAGCGCTCCAAACGGGTGCGGCCCGGGCTCGACGACAAGTCGCTCACCAGCTGGAACGCGCTGATGGTGATGGCGTGGTGCGAAGCCTACGGGACCTTTGGCGACCAACGGTCGCTCGAACACGCGCGAAAGACCATGGGGCTGATCCTCACCAAATGCCGCCGCGAGGAGGGTGGGCTATCGCACAACTACAAGAACGGGAAAGCCTCGATCAACGGCTACCTCGAAGACTACGGATTCACCATCGAAGCGCTGCTGGCATTGTATTCCTTGACATTCGAGGAGCGCTGGATCACGGAGGCGCGAGCACTCACCGATCATGCGATCGAGCACTTCCTGGACCGGACAACGGGCATGTTCTGGTTCACCAGTGACGTGGACCCGCCGCTGATCGCACGCAAGGCCGAGGTGATGGACAACGTGATCCCCTCGAGCAACAGCAGTTTGTGCAAAGCGTTGTTCATCCTGGGACATCTGCTGGACGAGCAGGACTATATCGGTATCGGTACGCGTCAACTGAACAACGTGGAGCCCAGGATGGAGCGCTACCCATCGGGCTACGGTAACTGGATGCAGGCGATGCTCATGCGCGTCTACCCGTGGTATGAGGTCGCGATCACCGGTCCGAAGGCGTTGGAGCTGCGCAAGGAGTTCGGTGCGCACTATGTCCCCAATGGGATCTTCCTCGGCACCGTTGGAACAAGCGAGCTGCCCCTGCTCGCCGAAAAGACCATGGGGGCAGCGACGACCATCTTCGTTTGCGAGAACAAGGTCTGCCGGCTGCCCGTGAACTCCGTATCCGGTGCAATGGCATTGATGGAATGAGGATGCGCGCGTCCCTTACTGCCCTTGTCCTGTCGCACGGGTTCCTCCATGCGCAGGTGCTGCGTGTGGAAGCGGGAACGGAAGACCCGGCCTTGCTGCATTTCAACGAGGTCTTCATACAGCGCAACGGCATCCTCGGCATCGAAGGCCAGGGCAATGTCAAGCGCGATGGTGAACCCATCCGCCAGAAGAATGAGCACTTCGCCTACAGCTTTGATACCGCAGGTCGTGTGGCGCTCAGCAGCGCATCATACGGCAGGAACAGTTCGTCGGTGGACACCTCATCCGTGACCTACATGTACGATGGGCAGGGGCGCCTCCGCGAACAGCAGCGCAATGACCGGAGCGGACGGTTCGCCCAACGGGATTCGCTCGATGCCGATGGCCGGTGCCTCAGGCGTACCCACGTGCGCATCCAGGAACCCGTTACCGGTGGCTACGCTTCGATGCGTACAATGGAGACGATCATCAGCGACGAGCGCTTCATGCACGCGGCCATCAACGATACGGCGATGCGTACGACCTGGCACAATGAGCATGGCCTTCCGTATCGCGAGCAGGTCTTCCACAAGGACCGCTGGGGCTATCTCCGGGGGATCGACGACCGGAACATCATCACCGGCCGGCGCGGTGGGGTCTCGTTCCGCTACGACGAGAAAGGCAGGCTCGCCGAGCGCATCGAACGTCCGGACCTTTCCGCGTCATCCACCCGCAAACACATCTGGCGCTACGACAACGCCGGGAATGTCACGCTGTGCGATGCATGGCGCGATGAACGGCAGATATCACACTCGGAGTATCTTTACGAGGAGGGCACCCTGCTGTTGAAGGCGATCATCTCGAAGGACCTGGAGACCGGTCTCATACATATCACACGTTATACGACCGCACGGCGATGAGAGTCCTTTTGTTCCTGATGCTGCCGTTGATCACCAAAGGGCAACCGACGGTGATCACCTGGGCCTATGGGCCGTTCGGCACCCCCGGCGATGCGGCCTATGTCGTGGAGGACGGACGCATCTACCAGGCCAGCGGCGCGTACGGGTCGCGTGGTCCGTGCCTGTACGTGATCCAGGATGATCGCGTGTATCATTCAGCGGACGCCTTCGGCCGCCCCGGCATCTGTGCGTTCACGTTCGAAGGGAACAAGCTGGTCCGTGCGCAAGGGAGCCATTGTACCCGCGGTTCGTGCGCGCTCATATGGGAGGACGGGAAGGTGTACCGTGGCGATGGCATATTCTGCACGAAACAGGAAGGTGCTTTCCACCTGGAGTACGGAGAAGGGCTCTCCCCGACGATCGTCTACCTCGCGGAGGGCGCGTTCGCCACGAAAAGTGATGCGCTGCTCGCGGTGAAAGGACCGCTGGACCCGATCGTTCTGCTCACGATACTCGCGGCCTACTGAGCCGTGCGCTTGGCGGGCTGTGCCACGTTGGCCTCCTTTCCGTAGTCCGGAACGAGGCCGGTCAGATCTGCGAAAGCACGTTGGCGGAAGGCGATCTCCGAAGCCCTCGCCAAACCTGCCACGGAAGGGCGTATGCCCGGAATGTGGGCGATGTGCGGATGCCCGGCCCACAACGCTGCGGCCTTGTCGGCGCCGTCCCCGAAGACGACATGTCCCCGACCGGGATCCAGCGCGGAGCACCATTCCCCATCGAGCAGTACCGGCCGTGCGGCTGCATGCGGGACGCCGTAGCCGTCAAGCTCCTTCGTGAACACCTCCATCCTGCGTGCGTCCAACATCGGATGCAGCACGTCGTTCACGGCATGGACGGGTCCGGTACCCATCAGCTCATGGCCGAGGATATCCAGCGTACCCAAGCCGATGAGCGGGACATCCAATGCGAAGCACAACCCCTTCGCTGCGGACAACCCGATACGCAACCCGGTGTACGAACCCGGACCGATACCGACCGCCACAGCCTCCAGATCCCCGGTCCGTTTGTTCGCATCGTTCAATACGGCGGCGACGAACACGTTCAGTTTCTCGGCGTGGCTGAAGCGCTCCGTGTCCTCCACGCGCTGCGCGATCACCCGCCCATCCTGGGCCAGGACCACGGCACAATGCCGGGTAGCCGTATCAAAGGCGAGGACAAGTCCCACGGTCAAAGGGTCACCGGGATGCCCTGCAGGATGTCCAGGGATTTCTGCGCCATGAGGTAGCTGTACTTCGCATTGATGCGATCAGCCGTCGCCTGCTGCGCACGCACTTTGGCCGTGTTCAGTTCGATGGCGTTGATGACCCCATGATCGAACCGTTCCTGCGCGAATTCGAGGGCCGCTTCGGCCGCTTCCGCACTGCGGCGCGCGCTCTCGTGCTGGCGGAACGCGTTGCGTTGGGCGACGAGGGCGTTCTGCACATCACGCTGCAGCGAGAGCCGGCTGGTCTCCTGCCGGTTCTTCGCCTGTTCGTGCTGGATGCGCGCACGGTCGATGGCCAGGCTGTTCTGCTTGTTGTTGAAGATGGGGACGCTCAGTGTGAACAGCAGCGATTCGTTCAGGTTGTCATCGAGCTGTTTGCCGAAGGGCCTCGTCTGTGTGGCGTAGTCATAGCTGGGGGCATAGACCAGTTCACCGCCGGCCGTGGCACCGATGGGCTGCTCGGTGATCACGGGCGAACCGACCGTTTCGAAGTTGCGGCCGGAGTAGCCTGTTCCGACACTGGCTTGGAAGCCGAGCGAAGGCAGTGTGCCGGCGCGCGCGATCGAGACACCCTGCTCCGCGCTCTCCGCATTGAGCGAAGCTTGGGCGAATGCCGGATTGGATGCCAGCACGCGGGCAAGCACCTCCTCCACCGTAGCCGTGGGCTCAGCAAGGTTGAGCGTACCGATAGGTGGTGCTTCGACGGCGAATACCGCTTGCTCAGCCGGGTCAAGCCGCAGGGATTGCCCGAGCAACAGGTTGGCCTGGTCCAGCTGGTTCCGCAGGTCGGTGACGGTGTATTCCTCGCTGGCGAGCTGTGCCTCGATATCCAGCAGCTCCACGCGTGCTGAACGACCCGCATCGACGAGGGCTTGTGTACGGGCCACCTGTTCACGCGTATTGGCCATCTGCGCTTCAGCCGCCGTGATCCGTTCCCGGAGCCCGAGCACATTGATGAACCCGCGGACCACCTCGGTGCGCACATCATTGCGCGCGGCTTCCAATCCCTTCAGGGCGGCCTCCTCGCTGATGGCGGCCTGCTTGTGCGTGTTGCGCAATTGGCCGCCCTGATAGAGCGTGAGGTTGCTGCTCAACCAGAAGTTGTTCGTGCGCACACGGTCCGTCGCGAAGGTGTTCGTGAAGCGGTCGATAACGCGGCCATAATTGTATCCGTGCGTACCGCCGGCGTTCAAGTTGGGCAGGAACGACCAGAAGGCCTGGTCATGCACGCGATCGGCCAGATCGGCGCTC
>JAGODO010000010.1 GCA_017998165.1 Flavobacteriales bacterium
CAACGACGTGGATTTCCTGGAACTGGTGGAGAACGGCACCTTCCTCAATACAGTGGATCTGCTTCCCACGCTCGGCTACCAGACCGAGGTGGAGATGACCGACCCAGGAACGCGCCGCAAGCTCGGCCTACCGCCGAACCGGCGCATGTCCTTGCTGAGCGATGACCCGAACGAGCGCCGCTCCAATGCCGTGATGCCGCATGCCGATCACATCCGGTTCGCCTGTACCATCGGAACGGCACCCGATCAGATCGCCATCGCGCCCGGCACGTTGATGAAGGAATGGGCGGCGGAGGGGAAGCGTTGGTTCCGCTACGAGAGCGACGCGCCCATCTTCAACTTCTGGTCGGTGCTCAGCGGGCGGTACACGGTTTCGAAAGAGCGTTATGGTGATGTAGCGCTCGAGGTGTACCACCATCCCGAGCACGGCATCAACGTGCCACGCATGCTGAAGGGCATGCGCGACGCGATCACGTACGCATCGGAGCAGTTCGGTCCATACCAGCACAACGTCGCGCGCATCATCGAGTTCCCGCGCTATCGCCGCTTCGCCCAATCGTTCCCCGGCACCATGCCCTACAGCGAGGCCATCGGCTTCATCACGGATCTGCGTGATACCTCACGCATCGACATGGTGTACTACGTGGTGGCGCATGAGGTGGCGCACCAGTGGTGGGGCCACCAGGTGCTCGGTCCGCGCATGCAGGGCACCACCATGATGGTCGAGAGCATGGCGCAATACACCGCGCTCATGGTGCTGGAGAAGGAGTACGGTCGCTCAGCGATGCGCAAGTTCTTGAAGTACGAACGCGACAACTACCTGCGCGGCCGTGGCAAGGAAGCCATCGGTGAGATGCCGTTGATGAGGGTGGAGAACCAGCAGTTCATCCATTACAACAAGGGCAGCGTGGTGATGTACGGCCTGCGCGACTTCATTGGTGAAGAGCGCATCAACTCCGCGTACCGCGCCTTCGTGGACTCGTTCGCCTTCAAGGGTGCGCCGTATCCCACCACGCTCGACCTCTATCGCTCGCTCGAAGCCGTGACGCCCGACAGCCTGCGCTACCTTCTTGAAGATGGCCTGAAGCACATCACCTTCTACCGCAATGCCGTCACCGATGCGAAAGCTGAAGTGAAGGAGGACGGCTCATGGAACGTGACGGCCACTATCACATGCGCCAAGCTCCACTCGGACTCGTTGGGGAAGGAGACGGAAGTACCGATGAACGACTGGCTCGATGTGGCCGTGGAACTGGAAGGCGGAGGAGAAGTGAAGCAACGCGTGCGGCTGCGCTCCGGCACGAACCAGGTACGACTTGTCTCGCCGCGCAAGCCGAAGACCGTGGTGTTGGATCCCGATCACTTGTTCTTCGATCGGGAAGGGGAGGATGATAGGAGGGGGGTGGAGGCGCGTTGATCTCACTTCTCCCCATACCTCGGATCCGGCCTCCACGGCAGCTTCTCGAACCGCTGCGTGCGCAGCGCCACATGCCCGAACTCTTCTTCCACTACTCCGGTGAAGCGGTACACACCGCGCCCACGGAACGGATAGCGTGCGGCCACGTCGGGGAATTGTGAACTGTCCCAGAAGTCACCGGCGGTATCGATGAAGGAGCCGAAGGTCATGCGCTGCCCATGGCGTGTATCCGTGGCTTTCACATGGATCAGGTAGCCGAGCATGGAAACGCGCCGGCCGACGTGCTGGTGCATTTCGCGTTTGAGGATGGTTGTCGGTTGTCGGTTGTCGGTTGACCGTCTGCCGGCCTGTTGAGCGATGGATGCGTAGGGCGGCGAACTTCCATCACGCCCGACAACCGACAACGGAGAACCGACAACGGGATCCACATGCACCAGCGTGAACGGATCGCAGAGCGGGAAGCCGAGCAGGTCCAGTTCGTCGTAGGCATCGGCGAGCGGATAGTGCTGGAGATCGGGCAATGCGGGTTCTTCCACTTTGGTGATGAAGAGATCGCCATCGCTGCTCACGGTCGCCGGGCGGTGCAGGAGCGCGAGGTCCCACAGCAGGAGCGGCTTGCTCCGGCCGGTGAAGCGCAGCGCGCCCACGCGTACGAGGATGCGTGCCTGCTCCATGTGCAAGGGAACGCGTTTGAGCAGGTCCTGCAGGTCGATGAAGGGGCCGCGTTGCCGACGGTCGTTCAGGATCAGTTGAACGGTTTCTGTGTCCAAGCTCTTCACGTTACCGAGGCCCAAGTAGATGCGGGGAGCGAGTGGCGAGTGGTGAGTGGTGAGTGGCGAGTGGCGAGTCTGCCCGGCAGCTGCCACTCGCCACTCACCACTCACCACTGTATGCAATGAACACAGTTCCTCGCTGGTGTTGATGCACGGAGCTTCGATCGTCGCGCCGGCACGTTTCGCTTCGTGCAGGTAGAACTCGGTGTGATAGAAGCCCCCGAAGTTGTTCGCCACGCCCACGAGGAATTCCAGCGGATGATGCGCCTTCAGGTAGAGGCTCTGGTAGCTCTCCACGGCGTAGCTGGCGCTGTGCCCTTTCGCGAAACTGAAGCTGGCGAAGCTTTGGATCTGCCGCCAGATCTCCTCCGGTTCGCCGGTCGGGTATCCGGACGTTCGGCAATTGTCGAAGAACTTCTGCTCCACCACTTTGAACTCCGGCCGGTCGCGGTAGCGGATGTTCATACCGCGCCGCACCTGATCGGCTTCCTCCAGGCTCAGTCCGCCGTATTGAACGACCACCTTGATCACATCTTCCTGGTAGACCATCACGCCATAGGTCTCAGGCATGATCTCCAGTAGCCGCTCCGGTGCTTGTTTCCGGCGTTCAGGGTCGTGGTGGCGCAGCAGGTATTCGCGCATCATGCCGCTCTCGGCCACACCCGGCCGTATGATGCTGCTCGCCGCGACCAGTCCCAGGTAATCGTCCACCTTCAATTTCTTCAGCAGCATGCGCATGGCCGGGCTTTCCACATAGAAGCAGCCGATGGTGTTGCCGACCTTGATGAGCTCTTTGATCGCGGGATCCCGCTTGAAGCGCGGGATGTCGTGGATATCGACGTGCTCGCCCTTGTTCTCCAGGATCTCTACGGCCTCGCGGATGTGCCCCAGTCCACGCTGGCTCAGCAGATCGAACTTGTGCAGACCGAGATCCTCCGCCTCCAGCATGCTGAACTGCGTGACGGGGAATCCCTTCGGCGGACGGTGTAGCGCCGTGAAGTGCGTGACCGGCTTCTCCGTGATCACGATGCCGCCCGCGTGTATGCCCAGATGATGGGGCATGCCGATGAGGTGCTTCCCGTACTGGATCACCGCCCGGGCCACTTTGTCGAGTTCGCCCTTCGCGCCGTCGGGCACACGGCGTTGATCGCGGTAGTAGTTGCTGTCACCTTCGGAAAGCGCATCGATCTCGCTGGGTGGTAGTCCGACGGCCTTGCCCAGTTCACGTATCGCACCGCGCCATTGGAAGGTGGTGTAGGTGGCGATCTGCGCTGCGTGTATGCTGCTGACGCGCTCACCGTTGTACTTCTCGAAAACATACTTGAAGATCTCGTCGCGGTCCTTCCAACTGAAGTCGATGTCGAAATCCGGCGGCTTCTTGCGCGCGGGATTGATGAACCGCTCGAAGTAGAGGTCGAGCTCCATCGGGTCCACATCGGTTATGCGCAGGCAATAGGCCACCAGGCTGTTCGCGCCGCTGCCGCGCCCAACGTGGAAGAAGCCCCGGCTGCGCGCATGGTTCACGATGTCCTGGTTGATCCGGAAATAGCTGATGAAGCCCATCTCCTCGATCACCTTCAGCTCGTAACGCATGCGATCGATCACTGCGGGCCGGGCATCAGGGTAGCGGTAGCGCAGACCTTCCAGTGTGTCACGATGAAGTGCTTCCCGGTCCTCGGCCTTGTTCGAGCTGAACGCCCTGCGCGTCTTGTCGGAGTTGTCGAAGGCGATGGAGCATTGGTCCAGCAACCGCTCGGCGTTCGTGAGCAGATGGGGGAAGTCGCGGTAGATCCGCCGTACTTCTTCTTCGCTGCGGAAACACTCATCCGGTGAAGCGAGT
This sequence comes from Flavobacteriales bacterium, assembly GCA_017998165.1. GTDB lineage: Bacteria > Bacteroidota > Bacteroidia > Flavobacteriales_F > PHOS-HE28 > PHOS-HE28. Next base: position 4,031 of record JAGODO010000010.1, read on the forward strand.
TCTTCAGCGGGCAGCATGCTCACCACGGTGTTCTTCGCCACGGTGCGCAGCAGGCGGTGCGTGTTGAAGTCCTTCTTGTCCCGGAAGGTCACTGGTAGCAGTGCGATGAGGTCTTGGGGCCTGCGCGCCCATGGGCTGAAAGGCAGGCGCGTGAGGTCCGCGGGCTTGATGCCGACACGCTCGTTGGGCCTCAGCTGCCGGGGAGCATTGGCGAATGGGTAGATGAAGAAGGCGTCGGAGAGTTCGGGTGCGCGCTCAGGAATGGGCTCGCCATCCAACAAATGCGGACTGAGCAGCTCGTTCAGCTGTTGGAAGCCCTCGTTGTTCTTGGCGATGCCGATGTAGAGCGGGCGAGGACCCTGCCGGAACTCGATCCCCGCTACCGGTCGCATACCGAAGCGCTTTTCAGCGTCGCGTACCAGATCCGGAATGCCCGCCGTGCAGTGGATGTCGGTGAGCGCGAGGGTGCGCACACCGGTCCTGGCCGCTTCCTCCAGCAGCGCATCGGGTTTCATCACTCCGTACTTGAAGCTGAACCAGCTATGGCAATTGAGGAACACGGACGGCAGGATTTGGAAAGTTCAAAGTCGGACATACATTTGACGCGGAAACCGTCATGGGACTGTCGGTAAAATAGTCAATAGGCGATCCAATGAGCACCAGCACTGGAAATAGGATGGAGGCTGTGCTGGCCGATCAGGAGATCACAGGCCGGATCCTGTTGGTCCGTGGCCAACGGGTGATGCTGGACCGGGACTTGGCAGAGCTCTATGGGATGTTGCCGTTCCGCTTGCGCGAACAGGTGAAGAGGAACTTGGAACGCTTCCCCAAGAGCTTCATGTTCCAATTGACTGCCAAGGAGTTCCGTGATGTGGTATCGCAATTTGCGATACCATCGAGGCGGCACGCAGGTGGCTCATTGCCTTACGCCTTCACGGAGCATGGCGTGCTCATGCTGGCCAATGTGCTTCGCAGCGAGCGGGCCGTCCAGATGAGCATCCGGATCATCGAGTTGTTCGTGCGCATGCGGGAGATGGTATTCACCCATCAGGACATCCTTCATAAGCTCGAGCGCATCGAGGCGAAGGTGGCCGCACACGATGAAGACATCGGCAGCCTGTTCGAGCACATCCGCGAGATGCTAACGCCCGCGCCGGAACCGCCCCGGTCGCACTCCGCCATAGCCGGCTACGGCGACGGCGCGCAGCGCATCGGATACAAGAACGACGAACGCTAATACCAAGAAGCCATGGCAGGCAACACCACATTCGGAGCGAACATCAAATTGCTGCGCAGCCGCAGGGGGCGCAGCCAGGAAGAAACCGCCATCGCCCTCGACGTGAAACGGTCGAGTTGGAGCGGTTATGAGAACGGCAGCGCCGAGCCCAACCTCGACCTGCTCATCCGCATCAGCGCGTACTTCAAGATCAGTGTGGACAAGCTGCTGAAGCACGACCTCACGCTGCTGAGCGAGAGCCAGCTCGGCATCCTGGAGCGGGGCGGGGATGTGGACATGGATGGCAGGCGATTGCGTGTGCTGGCCACCACGGTAAGCCACGACAACGAGGAGAACATCGAGCTGGTGCCGGAAAAAGCGCGGGCGGGTTACGCCTTGGGCTATGCCGATCCGGAGTACATCAGCGTACTGCCCACCTTCCAGATGCCCTTCCTGGGGCGCGATCGCAAGTACCGGACCTTCCAGATCAGCGGGGACAGCATGCCGCCGGTGGGCAATGGCTCATGGGTAACGGGCGAGTACGTGCAGAACTGGCAGATGATCCGGGACGGCCAGCCCTACATCGTGGTCACCAAGGACGATGGCATCGTCTTCAAGGTGGTGTACAACAAGCTGAAGGAGAAGGGCACACTGCTCCTGTGCAGCACCAATCCGGTGTACCCGCCCTACGAGGTGGAAGTAGGTAATGTGCTGGAGATCTGGAAGTTCGTACACTTCATCAGCCAAGAGCTGCCCGAGCCGAACCTTACCCGCGACGAGCTTGCCCGGAGCGTCATGGTATTGCAGAAGGAGGTGGGGCAGTTGCGCATGAGCATCGAGCAGCAGGGCAGGTTGGCTTTGTGAGCTTCCGCCCTTGATGGATGCGGGATCCGTTGTGGAAAACCTGTCGTTCTGGCCGCCCCGTGATGGCTTGGGGGTGGCTATGTTTGAACACTCTACGAAACCCTGAGAATGCGGCAGGTTCCGGCCGCGAATCCCACATCAGATGAACAAGCAGTACGCCGTCATTCTACAGTCCGCCCGTTCCCTGCGAGGCCCTTTGGTGCTGGTCTCGACATTGGCTCTTGTGCAAGCCGAAGCGCAGCTCAATGTGGCCGCGGTGAACACCGCTTACTCCATCAACTTCGATGGCACCGTCGGCGGTGTCGGTAGCGGCGTGTTCGCGGGTGGAGGATTCCAGCCCGTACCCATCAACGGGCGACTGGACAGTGACGCTTGGGCCATCACGGGCTTCAGCGATGGCAGCTTGGCATACGGAGGTACGCAGATCACGGCGAGCACGGATTTCCGCCGGGGTACCACCGCTCCTGGCAACGCGGCTGTTTCAGCGGGCGGCATCTATTCGTTCGGGGGTGCAGGCATCACCGGCCGCGCACTGGGCATCCAACCCAATGCGACGGATTTCACCTCTGGTGGCATCACCCTGCGCGTGCAGAACAACACCGGCAGCACGCTCACCACCTTCGATGTGGCCTACAACGTGTTCTACCGCAATGATCAGGCGTCGTCCAGCTCATTCAATCTCTACTACAGCGACGACAATACCACGTTCACGCACGTCGCTTCCCAGGATGTGACCTCTCCGGCGGCGGCGGCCGGCGCGGCGTGGGTGGCCAACGCGCGCAGCACGTCCATCAGTGGTGTATACGTGCCCAACGGCCAGTATTTCTACGTGCGCTGGGTAGGGGCCGATGTGGTGGTAGGGGCAGCTTGGGACGAATTCGCGTTGGATGATATCAGCATCACCGGCCGCGCTTATACGCTCGTGCGTGCCACGGCGGCAAGCTCCAGCGTGAACGAGAACGTGGGCACCACGAACCTGACGTTCAGCATCACCAATCCCGATCCGATCCTGGCCACCACGGTGGACCTCGCGCTCACGAGCGGACCGGCCGCGCGTATCAATGGCTACACGACCCAGACGATCAACTTTCCCGGAGGAAGTCTCTCGAACCAGTCCGTAACGATCACGGTGACGGATAACGGCACATGTGATGGCGATGCGGTGGAAGTGTTCGCATTGCAGAATATCGCAGGCGGTCTTGGCACGGCGAGCATCGGTACGCCCAGCGGTCATACGCTCACCATCGATGATGACGAAACGGCGCCGGCCAGCTTCGCTCAATTCTTCGATGGGGGCGTTGGCGACAATTGGAGCATCACGAGCGGCGGCGCGAACCAGAGCGCCACCGTAGGCGCGGGCGATACGCCGGCGAACCAACGCGTGCTGAGCGCTGCGCAGAGCTGGCAGGTGATCAATGGCACGGTGACGTTGGATCTGGGTACGGTGAGCACGGTGGATTGGACCTCGATCACCCTCAGCGCACGCGTATCGAGCCCTTCCTTGAGCGGAGCCAACGGCAACGATGGCGCTGATTCCATCGCGTTCTACGTGGACCTGAACGGTGGCGGGTTCCCTGTGGATCCGGACGTGCGCATCGCAGGCAACAGCAATGCGCGGTGGGGATACAGCACGGGCACTGGCGTGGCGGGCACCACGGCAGGCGCCCCCGTCAATTTCGGGCCGGCGTCTGGCGGAAACCGGACCACCGACGGCTATAGCACGGTGAACATCACCATCCCGAACGGGACATCCTCCGTGGCGCTGCGTGTGATCGCCAAGAACAATGATCCCACGGAGATCTGGGCCTTGGATAATGTGCAGATGTCCGGTACGCTCTGCTCCCCCGTCTATTACAGCCGCTCCAACGGCAGCGAGACCACGGGCACTTGGTCCACCGCGCGCACCGGCCTTCCCGCACCGGGCGTGGTCACGTTCAACAAGAACGCCACGATGGTGGTGCAGAACACGCACACCGTGACCACCAACAGCAATGCCAGCATCGCACTGCGCAACCTGAACGTGGAGACCGGAGGTACGCTGAGCCTTGCAGGTGTATGCAATGTGGAGATCAACGGACCGACGCTGGACAATGATGGAACACTCACATCCTCGGATGATGATTTCGACCTCTTCAGTGATGAACTCACCAGCATCTCCGGTTCAGCGGGCACGATCGACGTGCATGATCTGACCTTGGACGGACTGGGAGCCATCGTGACGGTGAACACCCTGAAGATCCGTGGTACGCTGCAGCTCGACAACGGGAACTTCAACGCGAACGGCAAGGAGGTGCAACTGATCAGCACGAACACGGGTACGGCCCGATTGGGACCGGTAGCCGCCACGGCCAGCTACAGCAGCTTGATCCGGATGGAGCGATACATCCCGGCCGGCGTCACGGATTGGCGCCTGCTGAGTTCGCCGGTCGGCGGCAATACGGTGTACAACTGGACCGATGATTTCTACACCGCCGGTTTCCCGGGATCGTACTACCCGAATTTTTACGTGAACGCGCAACTCTGGCCGAGCGTGCGCAAGTACGATGAGACCAACCCCGGTGCCCTGTCTTCGGACGGGCTGATCGGGGTGAGCAGCACGGCGGAGGCGCTCACGCCGGGCAAGGGCTTCGCAGCTTGGAGCGGGACAACGTTGAATACCACGAGCGCGTTCACCGTTGATGTGGTGGGCGCGCCGACCGTGGCCAGCACGCCGTTCTCCATCCCCCTCACTTACACCAACAGTGGCAATCCATCGGTGGACGGATTGAACCTTGTAGGAAACCCGCTGCCATCGCCCGTCGATTTTTCGGACATCACGCTCACCAACGTTGACAACAACTACTACATCTATGACCCGGGCAGCGGCACGAATGCCGCTTGGGACGAGATGACACTGCTGGGAACCGGAGGGGCGAACGGCAATATCCAGAGCAGTCAGGGCTTCTGGTTGAAAGCCAATGCCGCCTCACCTTCGGCCACGTTGGATGAGACCGCCAAAGTGTTGGAGCCCATCAACGGGGGCATCTTCAGCGATCAGGAGGATCACCGTCCGATGGTGCGTCTCTACTTGACCAATGCGACGGGCAGCTACACCGATGAGTCCCTCGTCCATTTCATCAACGGCGAGGCCTCCTTCGGTGCATCGGACATGGTGAAGCTCGAGTTCGCGAATGACAACGCGTCCAAGATCAGTACGGAGGCCACGAGCGGCGAGGACCTGGTGATCAACGCCTTCGGTGAACTCGCCGGTGCGGTGGATGTGCCGGTGAAGGTCACTGTACCTGAAAGCGGTGACTTCGTGATCAGCTTTGGTTCCACGGCCGCATTGACCGGCCGAGCCTGTGTGACGTTGGAGGATCTGCTCACCGGGAATACCGTGGCCGTCGCTGATGATGCGAGCATGACCTTCTCCATCGATGCTGCAGCGCCCACGGAACCTGCGCGGTTCGTACTGCACGTTGGTCAGCCGGTGCTCAGTTCAGCGGTGGATCTCACCTGTGCAGGAGCGGACGATGGAACGATCACCGTCAACGGGCCGGGTGAAGGTGTCTGGACCTTCACGCTGGTGGATGCTGACGGGAACACGACGATGCAGCCTGAGATGACCGGGACGGCGGTGTTCAATGATCTGGCCGAGGGCAGCTATCTCCTCTATGTGGAGGGCAACACGGGTTGTGGGGCGCTCGTGCAGAACGTATCGATCGATGCGCCGGGTCCCATGGATGCGACCGCCGCGTCTTCCGCGGCAACGTGCGCCGATGCATCGGACGGTTCGGTGGACCTCATGCTCATGGGCGGTACAGCCCCGTTCACGTTCGAATGGAGTGATGGCTCCTCCATGGAGGATCTTTCAGCGGCTGCTCCGGATGACTACTCCGTGACGATCAGTGATGCCAACGGTTGCACACTCACGTTCTCCGGAATTGTCGTGACCGCCGGAACAGGGCCGGTCGCTTCATTCGAGGTAACCGCCGATCCTATGCCCCAGAGCGACGTGTTCTTCTTCAACACCGGCACATACGGGCTGGATCAAGCTTGGAGTTTCGGCGACGGCGCCACCAGCTTCGAGAGTGAGCCTGTCCATCAGTACGCGGAGCCCGGCAGCTATACCGTGACCCTTACTACTTCGGATGGGGTTTGCTCCGACGTGTTCACGCAGGACATCCTCGTGGGCAGCACAGGGATCGATGCGGTGGCCAACGGGGGTATCTCCGCATGGACCGAGGGTTCGCAGTTCATCGTGCTTTGGCAGGTGGGCGGCAGCCAAGGCATCACGGCCGAAGTGCTCGACGCTACTGGACGCAGCGTAGCCCAACGCACCGCGCGCGGTTCAATGGGCCGGATCTCGTTGAGCGCGCAAGACCTGCCATCGGGGGTCTATTTCGTAAGGGTGCGCACGGGCACTGAAGACCGCACGTTCAAACTGCCCTTGGGGCGCTGATATCTTGCGCTGAGCACTGTGAGAGGCCCCCGCTTCACGGCGGGGGCCTCTTTCGTTCCGAACCACCCGGACCGCGTCATCGCACTGCGTATTTTGCGCGCTGAACCCCCTTTCCATGAACACGTTGTCGTCGCCTGTGAGGCGTTCCCTGTCATTGGTCCTGGTGGCTGTGCTCCTCGTGTTGCAAGGGTGCCTTACGATCGAGGAGAACTACACGTTCAAAAAGGACGGCTCGGGAAGCATGGAGTACGTGGTGGACATGAGCGAGATGGCCGAGACGCTCAAAGGTCTGCCAGGAGCCAAGGGAGGAAAGGACGACGGGCCGGGGAAAATGGAACTGCTGGACCATGTGGATACCTTGAAGAAACTCGTCGGTATCACCAAGGTGAAGCTGAAAAAGGAAAAGGACGGGTTCGTGCAGCGGTTGAGCTTCCGGTTCGCGGACATCGCATCGTTGAACAATGCCTTGAGCCAGTTGATGCCCGATAGCACCGGCCGGTCGACCGAGTTCTTCCGCTGGGAGGGGAACACGCTCGTACGCACCAACAATCACCACGCGAAGGAGATGACGTCCGGTATGGGCGGAGGTTCCGGCGACAGCACCGACATCTCGGGCATCTTGAAGATGATGCGCTACAAGTTCGATCTGCGCTTCGCCGATGAACTGGGCGATGTACAGGTCGCCGACGGAGTGGTCAAGGAGGCGGATGGGACCAAGCGTATGAAGTTGAGCACGGATTTTTCCGTGATCGGCAACGACCCCAAAGCGCTGGATATGCGCGTCACGCTCAAAAAATAGGCTGGGCGGCCATGGAACACCACCTGTTGGAGAGCGCCATCCGCCTTGCGGCCAAGGTGCATAAGGGCCAATTGGACCGCTTCGGGAAGCCCTACGTCCTGCACGTGATGCGCGTGATGATGCGCGGGCACGACCTGGAGGAGCAGGTACTCGGCGCGTTGCACGATATCCTGGAGCGTTCAGCGCTCACACTGGCGGACATCGAGAAGAAGGACTATCCGCCGCGTATCGTGAAGGCACTGGACCACATCACGCGCAGGAACGATGAGGACTATGAAGGGTACATTGAACGGGTCATGCAGGATGGTCTTGCGATGCGCGTGAAGTTGCACGACCTGGCCGACAAGATGGACCTGCTGCATGTGGATGAGTTGAGCATGGCGGACCTGAAGCGCTACAACAAGCAGCTGGCCGCCTACCATCGGTTGAAGCGATTGGTGGAAGTCGCCCGGGCGAACATGGACGTGCCGTCCAGGAAGTCCAGGACCAGCGCCTGAGGTCCGGCAGGGCCTCTCCAAGTGGGGATCCCGGGGTGCATGAAGCGGCGTCGGCGTCCGGCCTATATTCGCCGGTACACCAAGCCCTATTGAATGAGACCTCGTGTTCTGGCCGGCATGGCCATCCCTTTCGTCACAGCGACCGTATTCGCCGGTCCGATCACAGTGCTGCCCACGGACCCGCCCAAGGCTGCCCCTGGGGACAGTTTCCGTTGGCAGGTGGACCAGTTCGCCGATGTGCGTGTGCTGCGCTACCAAGTGACCGGATGGGAGCAACTCTCCTTGAAGGAGAAGCAGCTCGCGTACTACCTCACGATGGCCGGGCTCGCGGGGCGGGATATCATGTGGGACCAGAACTACAAGTACAACCTCGTGATCCGGCGGGCGCTTGAAAAGGTGATCAGCGGCTATCAGCAGGACAAGGAGACAGCCGATTGGAAGCACTTCATGGAATATGCCAAGGAGGTGTTCTTCAGCAACGGCATCCATCATCATTATGGCATGGACAAGTTCGTGCCCACGTTCCCACGCGCCTGGTTCGAGACCACGCTGGCTTCGGTCGGCGGCAAGCTCGACAAGGCGGTTCTCGACGCGATGTTCGACGCGACCATCGATGCCAAGAAGGTCAGCCTTGACGCCACGAAGGACCTGCAGCTGTCAAGCGCGGTGAATTTCTATGCGGATGACGTCAATGAGAAGGAAGTGGAGGCCTTCTATTCGACCATGCGACAGCCGAATGAGAAGACCCCGTTGAGCTTCGGGCTCAACAGTCAGTTGGTGAAGCTCGACGGCAAGCTGACGGAACGTGTCTGGAAGACGGATGGCATGTACGGGGCGGCGTTGACCGAGATGAACCGATGGCTCGAAAGGGCCCGGGGTGTGGCCAGCAACAAGCAACAGGAAAAGGCCATCGGCCTGCTGATGGACTATTTCCGGACCGGGGACCTGAAGACGTGGGACGACTTCAACGTCGAATGGGTGAAGGACACGGAAAGCTCGGTGGACTTCATTCTCGGGTTCATCGAGGTGTACAACGATCCGATGGGCAAGCGGGGCAGCTTCGAGAGCTGTGTGGAAGTGACCGACCCTGTGGCCACGAAGAATATGCGGGTGATCCAGGAGAACGCGCAATGGTTCGAGGACAACAGCCCCTTGATGCCACAGCACAAGAAGAAGAACGTGGTCGGTATCACTTACAAATTCGTGAACACCGCTGGCGAGGCCGGGGACGCGGCGCCCTCGACCCCGGTCGGCGTGAACCTGCCCAACGCGAACTGGCTGCGGGATTCCATCGGCAGCAAGAGCGTGAGTTTGGGCAACATCAGCGAGGCCTACGAGAAGAGCGGCGGCAAGGGCAGCTTGGAGATCTTCTGCAATGATCAGGAAGAGATCGACCGGGCGATCGCCCATAGCGCGCTGGCGGGCAAACTCCACACCGCGTTGCACGAAGTGATCGGGCATGCGAGCGGGCAGTTGGAGCCGGGCGTGGGTGAAACGGACGCCACGTTGAAGAACTACGCGAGCACACTGGAGGAAGGTCGCGCCGATCTGATGGCTCTTTACTACCTCATGGACCCGAAGCTCGTGGAAATGGGGGTGATGCCCAGTTTGGAAGTGGGAAAGGCGGAGTACGATGGCTACCTGCGTAATGGGCTTCTCGCCCAGTTGCGTCGGGTCAAGCTGGGCAACAACATCGAAGAGGCCCACATGCGCAACAGGCATTGGGTGAGCGCATGGGTGGTGGAGAAGGGGATGAAGGATGGTGTGGTGGCCGTGAATGTCCGGGAGGGCAGCACGTACTACGATATCCGTGACTACGACAAGCTTCGGACGCTATTCGGGGATCTGCTGCGCGAAGTACAACGGATCAAGAGCCAGGGTGACTATGAGGCGGGCAAGGCTCTTGTCGAGAACTATGGGGTGAAGGTGGACCCGGCGTTGCACGCGAACGTTCTGGAACGTGCCAAGAAGATCACCACCGCTCCTTATGCGGGGTTCATTCAGCCGCGCTTGGTACCTGTCGTGGATGCGGCCGGCAACATCACGGATGTAAGGGTGGAGTACCCTGAGGACTTTGTCGGTCAGATGCTGGAGTATGGCGCGAAGCACAGTTTCCTGCCCGACAAGAACTGAATCCTGCGAGGCCGTCGGATCAACAAGAGTATCGGCCTTATCGGAGCGGCCGCCCGTCCATTTCGTTCCTGCATTGGTCGACATGTTGCAGGACACATGAAACCCGGGGCCACGACCTGTGCGTAACAGGGTGTGTCCAAGTAGTTCAAAGGTCAATCTGAAGAGTCACGTCGCCCCTGCCAAGGTCTCAGACCGGTGGGGGCTTCGTGCGTCCGGACCTTTCTACTGGCAGAGCACGTTCGCCGCCCAAGTGGCGATGAGCAGGTCGGGCTTCGTTCGGGCCTCATAGCCTTGGGCCCGCACATAACCCACGGCCGTCGTGTGCAACTTGTGGGAACCGAACCGGGGATCGCTGTTGAGGTCCATATCGATCCGGCTGACGTTCACGCCGCCCTCCATCAACGTGCGGGCCACGTCCAGGCTCCGTTCTACCTCACCCCACAGGCGGGTCCACAGATCGCGTATGCGTTCACGCTTCTCCCGGCGGTAAAGCACATGGGCTCCGTTCTTCCGATAGCGGAGCACGACCGTGGTGGTATAGATCGTGTGCCCGCTCCGGTTCTGGCTGTCGCTTCCCACCAGTACTTCCACGTCCGGTTGCGCATGCAGCCGGGCCCTGACGTGCTCGATCAAGTGTACGGCCTCCCCGTCGTCCATCACATGGAAGTCCTTCATACCGCGACAAGTTAGCGGGAAGGCCACCTGTTTTCCTCCACGGCCTCCGGATGATCAGGACGTTTATATTTGCGCCCCCTGCGGAAGAACAGTCCCACTTACCGAAGTGGCGGAATTGGTAGACGCGCACGTTTCAGGGGCGTGTGACCGTAAGGTTGTGCGGGTTCGAGTCCCGCCTTCGGTACGAATGGAGCGGTGAAAGCCGCTCCATTTTTTTTGTAGGAGGTGATACGGTTTCGATCGATCCCTGACCGGCACCGATCGGTGAACCGGTGCTGTTCGGCGATCCGGAGCGGGTGCTCGCTCCGTTCGGCGGATGGTCGCGTCTACATTTGGCTGAACGTCCGGAAGCATGCCAGGAAAAAGGTTCCGTGCCCGTCGACGATATGCGCACACGCGGTTGTGGCTGCTCACGGCTTCCATTCTCCTGCTGGGAGGTGTCGCCTTGTTCGCGGTTACCGGGAGCAACGTATTCCCGCGCCTGGCTTTTGGGCTGGGACTCGTGGGTCTGGCGATCGCGTTGTGGATGGACCGGCGGGAGCGGATCCACTACGGTATTGAAGGCGGTCAGTTGCTGTTGAGAGGTGACCGCGGCACGGAGCGCATCGATCTGTCATCCGTGCAGGATGCGAGCCTGGTGGACCGCAGAGCCGCACGTGATCTCCTCATGGAACGATTGCGAACGATGGAGGAGCAGGGCATGATCGAAGCGGAGAGGGAGGGCTTCCAGCGACAGTTCACCCGATGGTGTACGGTCCGCATCGGCTTGGGCGTGTTCGGGTTCGAAGGGAGCATGATGGAAAAGAGACCCGATGGCAAGTACGACCTCGTTCTGTTGCGGCTCCGCAACGGGCGATCGTTCCTATTGTCGCCGGTCTACAACCAGGATCTGATATCCGCCCTCAACAAGAACAGGGCGCAGGACCATCAAGGCCGTCAGCGCAGGGCGTGAGCGGAACTCAATAGCGCAATCGCTGGCCGATGCGCAACTTGCTTCCGCTGCGTATCCGGTTGAGCTTGCACAAGGCGGCGACAGAAGTGCGGTGTCGCCGAGCTATTGAACTGAGGGTGTCGCCTCTGCGAACGGTGTAATGACCGGCACGCGCCGCCGCCTTCGCCCTGGCCACTGCGGTGAAGAGTCCCGGGTGAACATGCAACGTACTCGTCCGAAGCTCTCCCTCCCGCACATCGAAGAGCAGTTGGGGATCGATAGGCTTCCCCAGATAGCGCGTCTCGAAATGCAGATGGTCACCGGTGCTGCGTCCCGTGCTGCCTCCGAGTCCAAGCGTGTCGCCCGCTTCCACATGAACCCCTGGTTCCACGCTCCGTTTGCTCAGGTGCCCATATAGGGTTTCCAGTCCGTTCGAATGGCGCACCACGACCACATGGCCGAACTGCTTGTGGAACCTGGATACACGCACCACGCCCTCGAAGGCGCACACGACCGGATCGCCGCGTTCGAGATCGATATCGATGCCATAGTGCATGCGCCGATGCCGTGGTCCGAAGGCCGAGTTCAATTCCCCGCACACCGGGAAGACATGGTCACAAGCCGCTGTGCTGAGTTCCAGCACCGTGCTGTCGTTCCCTGGCCGTGATGACCGTTCGAAGATCACATCCGTATCGAACTCCCCGTACAACGCATGGCTCGGTATGAAATGCGCGGAATCTTCCGCGCCCCAGGTCGCTGGTACATCCGCCGCCTCCGATGCCACACTGTTGTAGCCCTCAGCGTAGGGGGTCATCACTTCCAATCCACCGATGGCGGAAGTATCAGGGGGCGTCTGGCCGAACGAGTATGAACCCGTCAGCAACAGGGACAGGAGGATATGGGCCCGTGGCTGGATCAACGGCCGCGAATGTACCCGCGGCCCTGAACCATGCAACCCCTCACGGCGATGGGCACCAACACCTGGGCGTGGGTTGTGGACGAAGGCGCGTTTCTTTGCGACGGACTTCACGATGCCGTCGTCCGGGAGGATCGGATGAAGGTTGTGAAATAACGTTGATCGATGCGGTACGCACGAACGCACTGGCTTCTTCAGCCATGGAACCTCATTTCCGGCAGGGGCGGCGCCGTCAACGATAGGTGATGGAAGCTCGTCGAGATGCATCCGCCGGATCCCCTGACAAAGGGCAGGGTTTCGCGCACGGAGTGATCATATACCTGGTCGCCCTCATCCTCACGTTGCCCTTGTTCATACTGATCTACCCTCATTTGCCGAGGTGGGTGCTGCCGGTTGGCCACGGCTGGAGGTTCGACCATCTCATCGCGCTCGTGATCATCCTTGTCGCGTTCATCATACTGGTCCGCCGGTTCCAGCTCGCCGTGTACACATTGCTGGTGGTCGGTCTGGGCAGCCTCACGGTCACCAGCCTCACGGGTCGCTATGGATTCCGTGATCTGTACCGGGACTATGCGCAGTTCCTGGGAACGCTTCGCCAGAACACCGAGCCGCTTCCCATGATGCTCCAAGGAGAAGGGCCTTTCACAGGCGCTGAGGAGGTGCAGGCGCGTATCGACTACCGGAGTCCGGCGGTCCGCTCCTTCGCTGTAAGGGCGGCCACCAGTTGGTTCACCGAGGTGGATATACGGTCCAATGAGGCGACGCTCGTGCAATGCTTTTCCGTGTTCAAGGTGATCAACTCCTCCTGGAGGTATGTCAGCGATGTGAAGGGCGGGGAGTACTTCGCCACGGCGAGTGAAAGCGCGGACCTGCTGGCCGGGGATTGTGATGATCACGCCATCCTCATGGCCGCATGCATCAAGGCCATCGGAGGGGAGGCACGGCTCGTCCGCACCACGGGGCACATTTATCCGGAGCTGAAGGTGGGAGATGCGCGGGCGATGGACCGCGCGGCCTATTTGATCCGCGAAATGCTTTTCCCCAACACGGCCGAACATGCCACGCTTTTCTACCACACCGATCAGAACGGGGACCGGTGGATAAACCTGGACTATACGCGCGCTTACCCCGGAGGTGAGGTGATGGACGAGGTCATCAGGGGCATCCTCATCGTGTGAACAGGCAGGGCCCGGAACGACAAAGGCCGCTCCTCGGGCGGCCTTTGTTGTCAGCGCTTTTCCATCAAGGCAATTGCTCGGTGATGATGTTGTTGGGCGTCGTGCTGCCCACGTTCACGAGAATGGGGTCGCGATCGTTGCTGCTGCCGGTGTACTTCACCGTTCCGTCCAGATTCGTGTCTTCCGCATAGTAACCGGCCACCGTGTTGTTGGGCGTGGTGCTGCCCACGCGGACGAGGATCGGGTCGCGGTCGTTGCTGCTGCCGGTGTACTTGACGTTGTTGTTGCGCAACGTGTTGCCCGCCCAGTTCACACGATAAGTGCTCACCGTTTTCTGTGCGGAGGTCCCATAGGTGGCTAGTGCTCCCGTGGTGAAATCGAGCGAAGCAGGTGCAACGGCCAGCGCCACAGCGCTGCTGGTCATCACGCCGAAATGGTTCCGGTGCCGCACGGCAACGAAGTAGTTGCCCGGCGCCAAGGGCATCGTAGGCGTCGTGCTGTTGTCCACATTGACGATATCACCGTCACTCTGGAGCAGAACCGCCTTGGTGCGGACGATCGTCGCGCTGTTGCTGGCATCGCGCAGCTCGAGCAGGGCCCAATCCACCACCGCATTGTCGCCGGTGGTGCTGAGCACCGAAGCGCTGATCGTTTCTCCACCGCCACCGACGATCGTGAAGCCCGCCGAGGTGAAAGGTTCGGTCAACGGGAAGTCGCCCAATGTGCGCAGGTTGGTGTTCATCTTGCCCGTTGCGCTCACGAACGGTCCCTCGAGGAAGACCTTCGCAGCGATCGATACGGAGGATGGTGCGGTCACGGTCTCGGAGGTCAGACCATCGTAAGGAAGGGCGCCATTGCTCACACCGGTGAAGGTCTGGAGCGTGGTGCAGACCAAAGCGGTCGGGCTGAAGCGGAAGATGAGACCCATATCGCTGCCACCACCCTGATTGGTGGTACCGTAGATCAGGCCGTCCGAACCCTGCACGAGCGAGCAGTCGGGGAAACGTCCCTCGGTCGTGGTCGGCGGTATGTTGAAATCGTACTCTTCGGTGTAAGTGCCGGGGCTGATGGTCCAGCTGAAGATGCCCCCGGTGCTGCCCAATCCTTCCTCCTTGAACGCACCGTACAACTTCCCGTTGGAAGCCTGCAGGAGATCGCCTCCAGGAGTAGCTCCTTCCAGACCGTTGAAATGATAGAGCGTGGTGAAGACGTTGCTCGTGGTGTTGAAGGAGAAGATCGTGCCCTTGCCAGCGGAACCGTTCGTACTGGTGGTTCCATAGAGCAGGCCATTGCTCGCCTGCATCACGTCGCCCAAGGGTTGCGACCCATCAGCGGTACTGAAGTCCTTGCGGCTGGTGACCGTGGACGCCCCCGGTGTGTATTCGAAGAATGTCCCCAAGCCGTTCGCTCCAGCGGCGCTCGTATTGCCGTAGAGCTTTCCGTTGGCGGCCTTGAACAATCCGTTCTGGGGTATCGTTCCGGCCGCGGTAAGGGAAAGATCCACCTTGCTCACCAGCGTGTTCGTCGCGATGGTGTATTCGAAAATGGTGCCGCCGTCGGTGGTCCCTCCTGAGCTGCACACGCCGTAGAGTTTGCCGCTCGCCTCCACCAAGGTCCCCAGCGGGACCGTTCCCGTCGAACTATTGAAACTCTGGCGCAGCGTATAAACCCCGCTGGAAGGGTCGATGGAGAACAGGACACCACCCGCTGATGTGCCGCCCGAACTGGTAAGACCATAGAAAAGGCCATTGCTGGCCTTGAACAATCGGCCACGCGGGTTCGCTCCATTCGAGTAGGAGAAGGGCACCATTTCGGTGGTGGTGCCGCCGGCGATGACGTGTTTGAACAAGGCTCCTTGGCTGGCGGTACCACCAGCGCTGGCCATGCAGACCAGGGTGCCGGCCGGGTCTTCCAATACACCACCCCATGCATCGGAGAATGCGTTGTTGTTCATCGAATAGACCGCCGAGTAAACGTTGGTCGAGGTATTGAAGGAGTAGATCACGCCCGCGTCGTTCGTCGAACCGGCACTGGTGGTGCCGTAGAGCAGGCCGTTGCTGCCTACGATCATGCGTGAGAACGGACTGTAGCCCGACACATTCACCATGTCATGTACATCGGTATACGTCGAGGTCGTGATATTCCAACTGAAGATCACCCCACCGTTGTTCGCACCGCCCATGGATGCGGCGCCATAGAGCAGTCCATTGGATGGCTGCACCAGTTCGGCCAGTGGGGATCGTCCGGTAGCGGTAGCGAAGTCGTACAACTTCGTGTAAACGTTACCGGACAGGTTTAACGAGAAAAGGGTACCGAACCCGTTCGCACCGCCCAAAGCGGCCGTCCCGTAGAGCAGACCGTTGCTGGCTTGGGTAAGGCCACAGATCGGCTGCGCACCGGTGGTGGTGGCTGGAAGGGCGGGGAAATTGTAGAGTTTGGTATTGGTGGTAGCGGCCGGTGCGTAGGAGAAGAGGCATCCGCGATTGTTCGTGCCACCTAGCTGGGTGGTACCGTAGATCGTGCCGTTGGTATGCGCCAACAGCCTGCCTCGTGGGGTGCTTCCTTTGCCGGTGGCAGACGCATCAAAATCGAACTTCTTGGTGAAGGTGGACGTGCCGATGTTGTATTCCCACATGGTTCCCAAGTTGTTCAGGCCACCTTGGGAGCACGTCCCGTACAGTCGGCCGTTCGCCCCGATCACCGGCCCACGGATGGGTCGGGCACCTGCGGCTGCCGCACTCAAGGTGGTGGAAAAATTCCTCAAGACCGCGAATGCTCCATTGGCCGGGTTGTAGCTGAACAGGACACCGACCCCCTCGGTGCCACCGAACTCCGTAACACCGTAGTACAGTCCATTGCTGGCCTTCACCACTTCTCCTTTGGGACCCCCACCATCGTAGCGGACGAAATTGTGCTTGGTAGTGAAGATGTTGCCTTCGGTCAGGGAGTAGATGGTGCCGACGCCCCCCGTACCACCGCTGGCCGTCGTGCCCCAATAGGGGCCTTGGGCGATGAGGGAGCAAGGGAGGAGGAAAACGCCGAGAAGGGACGCAACGGTGCCAGAACGGAACATGGTCGGGTAAGGGTTGGGCCGGCAGCTACCGGCAGGGAAACGAACGTAGGGACGTGCAAGATAAGGGCTTGGGCCGTGCGATGGAAGCTTGGCGACGAGCGGCGTGCTGGAGTCGACGTCGGCCGCACGGCAGCGGATGATCCCGGCTACATTTGACCGAACCCTGTGCCTTGAAAAAGCTCGTGGACCCCGCCGAACTCGCCAAGGCGAGTCACATGCGGCCCGGTGACCCGCGCGTGGCCCTCCTCGCCGAGGTCAGTGGCTTGAAACGGTTGGAGCGCTTCTACAACGAGATCGAACAGGCTCCGGGCCAGGATTTCATAGCCGCATTGTTCGCGCATTTGGATCTGGGTCTCGAGGTGGACAATGACGATCTGGCCCAGATACCGAAGGAGGGAGGGGTAGCGTTCATCGCCAACCACCCGTATGGCGCGATCGACGGATTGGCGCTGATCGATGTGGTACGGCGCGTGCGCCCTGACGTGAAGGTGATGGCCAACTTCATGCTGCGGCAACTGGAGCCGTTGAAGGACCGCTTCATCGGGGTGAACCCGTTCGAGCAGTTGAAGGCCCGCTCCAGCTTCCAAGGCATGCGGCAGGCGATGGAGCATCTGGCCGGGGGGGGGGCGCTGGGCATTTTCCCGGCCGGCGAAGTGAGCAGCTACCGGACCGAACTCAAGGCTGTGGCCGATCCCCGTTGGAAGCCCCAGGTGATCAAGCTCATCAAGAACGCCGGCGTGCCCGTGGTGCCCATCTGGTTCGATGGTGCGAACAGCTTCATCTTCCAGATGCTCGGGATGATCCATCCGGACCTGCGCACGATGGCGCTCCCTGGCGAAATGCTGCGGATGCGAGGCAAGCGGGTACGGCTCCGCATAGGCAAGCCGATACAGCCCAAGGACCTCGCGGCGCTGGGTTCCGTGGAGCAACTCACACGCTATCTGCGGGCGAAGACCTATGCGTTGGGTTCCGGGGTGCAAGTGCGCCGCGAGCAGTTCAAGCCGTTGCGCTTCCCTCGCAGGCCGAAGGACATCGCGGAGGCACAGCCGATACAGGACATCGCCCGTGAACTGTCGGCGATCAGCGACCTGAAGCTCGGTAGTCAGGGAGAGTTCGATCTGTACCTGGCCCCGAGCGAGCGCATCCCGCATCTGCTGCGCGAGATCGGTCGGCAACGGGAGATCGCCTTCCGCGCCGTGGGGGAAGGGACCAACAAGCGCGTTGACCTCGATGAGTTCGACCTGTACTATGACCATCTCTTCTTGTGGGATCGTGAGCAGCACAAGCTCGCTGGCGCGTACCGCATCGGCGATGGTGCCCGGATCATGGAGCGTTATGGCAAACGCGGCTTCTACACGCACACGCTGTTCCGGATGCGACGACCCATGGAGCGCGTGCTCCGGCAGAGCTTCGAACTGGGCCGCTCCTTCATCCCGCAGGAATACCAGAAGCACCGGCTGCCGCTTTACCTCTTATGGCGCGGGCTGCTCATCCACGTCATAGGCCATCCTGACCATCGCTATCTGATCGGTCCCGTCAGCATCAGCGGCAGCTACAGCCGTTTCTCCCGGGGGTTGATGATCCATTTCCTCCAGAAGTACCACTTCGATGAACGCTTGGCGCGCCATATCCTTCCGCGCAACCGCTTCTTCGTCCAACCGGACAAGGCGGATGGGGACGCGCTGCTGGAGGCCAGTGGTGAGGACATGAAGAAGCTCGACCGCATCATCGCCGACATCGAGCCCGAGGGCAACGCGGTTCCGGTACTGCTGAAGAAGTACCTGCAGCTGAACGCCCGCATCATCGGCTTCAACAGCGATCCCAAGTTCAATGATGCGCTCGACGGCTTCGTGGTGCTCGACCTGAGCAAGGTTCCCGAGAAGACCATCGAGGACCTGAAGCGCGGGATGAACGGGCAGGTCGGCACCGCGGCACAGGTCTGACCAGCTATCGGGGAAGCGATCTTCGCACCATGGGAAAGACGACCTTGGTGCTGGGCGCGAGCGCGAACCCGGAGCGCTACTCCAACCTCGCGGTGAAGCGCCTCATAGCCCATGGACATCCGGTGATCGCGGTCGGACGTCGTGAAGGCGCGATCGGTGATCAACTTGTCCTCACACAAGTGCCTCCCGACACGATCGTGGATACGGTGACCGTGTACCTGAACGCGCACAACCAGAAGCCTTGGGAACAGACCGTTCTTGATCTTTCCCCCGCGCGCATCATTTTCAATCCCGGGGCCGAGAACCGGGAGTTCGCCGCCCAGGCGGAAGCACAAGGCATCGAGGTACAGGAGGCCTGCACATTGGTGATGCTGGGCACGGGGCAATACTGAGACCTAGCGGCCAAGTTCACCAAGGACCACAGCGCAGGCTTCCGCGACCATGTCCTGCGTGATGCACAATGGTGGCGCTATCCGGAACGCCGTCGGGCAGCTCAGGAACCAGAAGCCGAGTACACCTTTTTCCAAGCAGCCCAGCACCACGCGTTGCACCAGGTCGGCATCTCCCAGGTCCACCGCGAGCATCAGCCCTTCGCCGCGCATCTCTATGATGCGCTTATGCATGAGCAGTTCCTTGAACAGAGTGCCCATACGCCGTGCATTGTCGACCATGTCTTCTTCGAGAAGCACGTTCAGCGCCGCGAGTCCCGCCACACAAGGGATCGGATGTCCCCCGAAGGTCGTTATATGCCCGAGCACAGGATCATGTGTGAACAACCCCATGCGTTCGCGCGAGCTGATGAAAGCGCCCATCGGCAGTCCACCACCGAGCGCCTTGCCGAGCACCAGGATGTCCGGCACCACGCCGAAGTGCTCGAAAGCGAAGAGCTTGCCGGTACGCCCGAAGCCGGTCTGCACTTCATCGAATACCAGCATCGCGCCGGTCTCGTCGCAGCGCTGCCGCAAAGCCGCCATCCATGACCTTTCGGGAATGCGCACGCCCGCATCTCCTTGGATCGGCTCGACGACCACACCTGCGGTGCGGTCGGTGATCAGCGCGAGATCCTCGAACGAGTTGAAGATGATGTGCTCGGTGTCAGCAAGCAATGGCAGGTTGCGGTAACGCTTCTGCACATTATCCGTGAGGCTGAGGGATCCGTGCGTGCTGCCGTGGTAGCTTTTCCGGCATCCGACCAGTTGCGTGCGACCGGTCACGCGCTTGGCCAGCTTCAAAGCAGCTTCGATCGCCTCGGTGCCGCTGTTCACGAAGTAGACGGAATCGAGCGACGGCGGCAGGAGCGAGGTGAGCTTCTCCGCAAAACGCACTTGGGGCTCCTGCACGAACTCACCGTAGGGGATCACATGCAGGTAGCGGTCGCACTGTTCCTTTATGGCGGCGATGACCTTCGGATGCCGGTGGCCGACATTGTTCACCGCCAGACCGGCGACCAGGTCCAAGTAGCGTTTCCCGCTGCGGTCGAACAAGTGGCAGCCCTCGGCCTTTACGATGTCCAATGCGAGCGGATGCGGGCTCGTTTGCGCGAGGTGGGCGAAGAACGCTTCGTTCAAGGACATGGGCCAAAAGTCGCAAGTCCCGACCGATCGCGCTTGAGACATGAAGCTTGAACCTTGTGTCTTGAAGCTTGATCAAGGTCTTCCTCCTGGGCGACGACCACCATCACGCCTGTCTTCCATGCGCTCGCGGAACCGTTTGATGAGTTCCTTCCGGAAATCGCGCTCCGCCTTGGCCAGTTGCAGGGTCTTCACCGCGCCGATGGTCTTCTTGAAGTCGGCGGCATACTTCTTCCGGATGTCGAGCTCCTTCTGGCGGCCGGCCATCTCCTTGTCGATGGCGGCGCTGGCTTCGGCCTCGGTAAGATCCGCGTCCTTCTTCGCTGCCTTGTGATCGGCGCGCATCTCCTTGCGGTTGGCGTCGAGTTCCTTGTCGAACTGGTTGTAGACCGGCCAGAACTTCTCGGCTTCGGCGGGGCTCAGGTCCAGGCGCTGGGTGAGGAAGGCGGTCTTCTGCGCCTTGATCTCCTGCATGCGTTCTTCCGGGATCGCGGGCATGTCGTCGTCCTGGGCGGCTGCGCACGTGGCGTTGGCGGTCAGAAGCAGGAACAGGGCGTGTTTCAGAAGCGTTCTCATTCGATGTCGGTGATCAGGTCGGTGATGTCGGCGTCTTCGTTGTCCAAGTAGGCGAGGAGCTCATCGTCGCTGAGCTCCAGGTCCACTTCGCCAAGGTCTTCCGCGGTGATATCGTTCGCATCGGCTTCGTCAAAGGCGGCGAAGATCTCATTGTCGTCGATGGCGTCAAGTTCTCCGTCCGTGAGCGGCGTAACGGCAACT
Source organism: Flavobacteriales bacterium (assembly GCA_017998165.1). Taxonomy (GTDB): domain Bacteria; phylum Bacteroidota; class Bacteroidia; order Flavobacteriales_F; family PHOS-HE28; genus PHOS-HE28. Next base: position 25,045 of record JAGODO010000010.1, read on the forward strand.
GCGGGAAGCTCCACTTGATCGCTGCCGGGTGCGAGCATCCATGCGGCCAAACCGGAGAGAGCGATGATCGGCAGCGCGATGGACAAACGTTTCCACCAGGCCCAAGCGGGTGCGGCGGAAGACCGTGGCGCGGTGATCGCGGCCTGAACTTGATGCGGGAAGCGATCGAAGAAACCATCGGGCACAACGAACGGATCCGCCTTGGGGAGGCCAGCGAGGAAGGGCGCGGTGCTCTTCAAGTCCTCGTTGTCGTTCACGGCTTCCATGGTCTTCGGTGTTGGGACGGGTTCATGTGTTCTTGGTTTGATCGGCCACCACCCATTCCTCGATCTTCTTGGTAGCGATATGGAAGCTGGCCTTCAGCGCGCCCACGCTGGTACCGGTAACGCGGCTCATTTCCTCGTACTTCATCTGGTCGAAGTACTTCATGTTGAACACCGCGCGCTGCTTGGTCGGCAGGCGCATCACCGCGCGTTGCAATTTCTGCTGGATGGCGTCCCCGCTGAAGTGCTCGCTGCTGTCAAGGGTGGAAACAAGGCGACCGGTCACGGCCTCATCGCTGGTGAAGAGCCCGCGTTTCAACTTGTTCAGGTGCGTGATGCTCTCGTTGTGGGCGATGCGGTAGAGCCAGCTGAAGAGCTGAGCGTCGCCACGGAAATTCACCAGTCCCTGCCAAGCCTTGATGAAAATGTTCTGCAGCACGTCCTGCGTCTCGTCATGGTCCGTGATCATCCGCCGCACGGAGCTGTACAACCGTCGTTGATGCTTGCGTACGATCAGGTTGAACGCGTAGTGCCGGCTCTCCTCCTTGGCGAACAGGGCCAGGAGTTCTTCGTCGGAATGCTCGGCGCTCATATTCCGGGGAGTGGGAAGTGGGAGGTGGAAAGTGGAAAGAGATATCCGCGCAGGCGAACTTTCCACTTTCCACTTTCCACATTCAACGCTATGCGGGTCGTCAGTGCGCCCGGGCTCACTTCCTCTCCATCACCCTCTCTGCGGCCTTCACGATGTCCGGCGTATCGAGCCCGTACTTCTTCAAGAGCTGGTCCGGTGTGCCGCTCTCGCCGAAGCTGTCGTTCACCGCCACGTATTCCTGCGGCGTCGGGGCGTGGCGCACCAGCACCT
>JAGODO010000196.1 GCA_017998165.1 Flavobacteriales bacterium
GTGCTGAAGCCCGGCGTGAACACCCCGCGCACGCGATGGGCCACGTAACGCGCGGTGATGCACGCGAGGTTCACATTGAACTCATTGTGCCGGCTGTGCGAAACGAAGTAGGGTATGTTGAAGCCCGATGGCTCGTTGAGATCGAACGCGAAGTAGACATCCGCATACGCTTCGAAGGACAGGCCGGTCGTTGCGGCGCTGTCCACCTGCGACGTGTCGGGCTGCGCGACCGTTCGGCAAAAGAGAACGGACACGGTCACGAAGAAGAGCGCACGCAGGGCTGATGAGCCCGGGACCGGGAGCATGGTTGATCAGTGGTGATGGCCTCCCGGACCATGCACATGTCCATGCGCGATCTCGTCGGGGGTGGCCTCCCGCACGTTGGTCACCTCCACATCAAAGTTGAGCGTTACACCCGCCAGCGGATGGTTGCCGTCGATCAACGCATGTCCATCGGCCACTTCGCGCACCGTATAGATCCCCTGCCCCCCGGCCTGGAACTGCATGCCGGCCTCCACCTTGTTGTCACCAAAGCGGTCCAAGGGAACCCGACGAAGAAGGTTCTGGTCGAACGCGCCATAGCCCATTTCCGGTGGGACCACCGCCGTGAACTTGTCCCCGGTCTTCCGGCCTTCCATCTGCATTTCCAGGCCAGGTACGATCTGATGGGTGCCTTGGATGAAGGTGAAAGCGTCCTGCCCTTCGGAGGAATCGAGGGTCGTGCCTTCGTCGTCGCGGAGCGTGTAGTGGATACTGACGACCGAGTTCGTGGTGATGCTCATATGCTTGCCGTTCTTTTTGGGCGCTGCGCAAGGTAGCCCCTGCCCCGGTTCAATCGGCAACGGCCATCCGCAGCACGGCAATCACGGAACCCGAGCGCATGACGCGCAACACGTAGAGCCCATCGGCAAGTCCGTCGCGGTCGATGACGATAGACGAGGCGGCGTTCCCGGAAAGGTCCCTCACCTCCGCCCCACGCATGTCCATCAACTGGATGCGATCACGCGGCCGCAGCGTCTCGCTGAAGACAAGCCGGGCCGAGGTGTTCATCGGGTTCGGCATCAAGGCGAGCCGCAGGCCTTGCCGCTCAACGACCGAAACACTGGTGATCGGGTAGGGATCGGTGACCACCTCACACCCGTATACCGTGGTCACCGCGCAGGTGTAAGTGCCGTTGACATCCGGGAACAGCAACTGACCGGTCGCCCCGATGATCGCTTCATCGTTCAAAAACCATTGGTACGCATCACCTTCCGAGGCCTGCAACGCGTCGAACCCGGAAAGCGTGATCACCGCTTCGGCCAGATCGCAATCCACGAGGGTGGTGAGCGTGGTATTGGTGATCACCGGCTCATTCAGATCGAAGAAGATGTTCGCGGTGTTCTCGATGGTGGTGGCGTGTGCGAGGCCGGGAACAACGTTCACCGCGAAGCGGATGAACCCTTGGCTGCCGGTGAAGGTGGTACCGCTGTCGGGCAGTTGGATACCGTCGAAACGGATGACGACGTCACGATCGGTCTCCAGGTCCACGGCCGTCGGTGAGTGCGAATAGCCGAGCACCTGCAACGACGACGGGTCGAGTTCATCGGCGAGGCGGTCCACCAGCACCACGTCCTGTGCGGGGGCGGTGCCCGTGTTCTGGAAGTGGATCGTGTACTCCAACCGTTCGGTACCGATGTCCACGGCCCCCGCATCGCCATAGCCGGCCGGTGAGACTTCCTTGTAGTTGGGATCATAGGAGCAGGTAAGCGGCGCGGCCCAAGCTTCCTGGAACGTTTGCAGCACGTTGCCCTGGCCGTCGGTCTCGGTCATCTGCACGCCGCCGACCAGCAGCGTCCCCATGTAGGACGCGTCGGGCACCACCACTTCCGCAGCGATGGTGAACGGCGTGTAGAAGTACAGACTGTCGATGTCCCAGCAATAGATGTTGCCGGTCACGCTGACCGGTGGCGGGTTGAGGCTCACGATGGTAAAAAGCGTGTCCACCATTCCGCAGAAGGTGCCGCTGGGTTGTGAGGTACCCAGGTTCATGACGGTCAGAAAGACCATGGTCGTGTCGCCGCATACCCCGATGTTGCCCGCGATACCCAGCTCGACAACGGTGGTGTCCACCACGGGAGCGTACCCGAAGTCATTGCCCATGCTCACCGGCGTGCCGGTGGTCAACTGCACATCGTAGCTGGAGGGCGCCGTGGTGATGCCCCACCATGCGTTCGGTAGCACAGCCGTCACTTCGTAGTCACCCGCATCGCTGAAGATCGAATACGAGCCGTCCGGCGCGGAGAGCGGCACGCTCGTAACAGGATCGGCATGCACGCCAACGAACGGCAGCGGGCCTTCGCCGGCGTCCTGCGCGCCGTTCTCGTTGACATCGTGGAACAGGGTGCCATCGATGCGGTACGCGCTGTTGAAGTAGTTCTTTACCCAGCCGACGCTGTAGGCGAAATCGCCGTTCTGGTTGCCGAGCACGGGATCCGGATCACCGTCGCCATCCATATCGGCGATCACGAGTATCGAGGAGAATTGACCATATACGGTCTGGTCGAAGTCGCCGGGAGCGCCGAACGCACCGGTGCCATCGTTCAGCAGGTAGCGCGCGGCCATGCCGCTCCAGCACGTCCAAGCGATGTCCGGATCACCATCGCTGTCGATATCGGTAGCGAAGAGATCGGCGTCGGAGGAATAGAGTTCATCCACCACCACGCCTGCGGAGAAGATGCCGCCACCCGAGCCGTGGTAAAGGGTGATCCCATCCGGTGTCGCGAAGAGCAGATCAGCGGTCCCGTCCATGTCCATATCGGCCGCGAGGGAAGCGCAGTCAGCTCCGACCGAGCTGACGGTACCGAGGTCAGGCTGCTGGGTGAACGTACCCGACCCGTTGTTGGCGAACCAGATGAAGTGCGTGTTCGAGGTGCCATAAGCGGTCATCAGGTCCAGGTCACCATCGCCGTCCGCATCGCCGAGGTCGAAGGAGCGCACATGCAACGCGGAGACCTGGATCGGCGCCGCGAACGCACCGGACCCATCGTTCAACTGATAGCGGATGCGCGAAGGCGAGTACTCCGCCGTCACCAGGTCCGGGTCACCATCCCCGTCCACGTCACCCAATTCCATATCCCGCATGGTCGAGCCACCATTCACAGGCGTGGACAGGAACGTCAACTCTCCGGTACCGTCATTGGTGAATACATGAACGCGCGCACCGCTCATCACGATCAGGTCGTTGTCGCCATCCGCATCAATGTCTCCCGCTTGGAGGGCCTGAGGGAAGTAGATGGTGTCCGTCATGGCCATCAGGCCATCGGGAAACTGTCCGGTGCCATCATTGCGCATCAGGGTCACACGATCCTCCATGGTGGATGAGGCGAGCACATCCTGATCGCCATCGCCGTCCATGTCGGCCACCTCGACATCGGTCAGATATTCCATGCTTACGCAGATGAAATGCGCGCGGCCCATGTGGCCGGTGCCATCGTTCGGCCACCACACGGCATTGCGGCGGGTCTGGTACAGGTCCAGATCCAGGTCGCCATCCAGATCGGCCAAGGCGAGCAGGTCGCCGGGCGCTTCGTTCAACGCTCCCATGGCGGTGAACTGTCCGGCTCCGTCGTTCGCGTACCACCCGGTACGCTCCGGTTCATAGCTGGTAGGAACGGCATCGATATCGCCATCGCCGTCCAGATCACCCAACGCCACATCCCAAGCCGCGACCGGAGCGCTTCCAGCGATGGTGGTCCCGAACTCATCGAATACACCGTTCCCGTCGTTCGCGTACCACACGCAATCGCCGTTGGCCACCACCAGGTCATTGTCGCCATCGCCATCCATGTCCGCGGCTTGCAGGGTCTCCGAATAGAACGGCCCTGCGAACACTTCGGTCGGCGCGCTGAAGGTGCCACTGCCCTGGTTCACGCAGATCAGCGCCGTTTGCTGGGCGTAGGAGGCGAAGACCACATCGATGTCCGCATCGCCATCCGCATCGAAGGCGAGGAGGTCATCAACGGACTCGATACCGGCACTGATGTCCACGCCCGCACCCAGCAGCCCACCGCCGATATTCGGATATATCGTAACGCCGCTGGTGGCGTAGTCGCTGATCAGCAGATCCGGTAACCCATCGCCGGTGAGTTCAGCCAGCACGATGTCCCGCATGTCGCCGATGACGGCGAGCACCGTATCCGCTGCGGCGAAGCCGCCGCTGCCATCGTTGATGTGCAGGTAGGCACCCGTGTAGTTCTCCGCTGAAACCAGGTCCATGTCCCCGTCCGCGTCCATGTCCGCCGCAGCGAGGAACGATTGGATACCTTCATTGCTATACGGGTGTATCCAAACCAGGTCCGCGTTGCCACCCTGGCCATCGTTGGGCCACCAGGCCACACCCATGCTGGAAGACATGGCCACGTCGCGATCGCCATCACCATCCAGGTCGTGGGCCACGGTCATGTACGTGCGGCCCAACTCGCTCGCCTCGATGTAGCGGACCGGTGAGAACTGTGCGAAGGCCGTGCTTGCGACGGAGAGAAGTACGGCGGAGTAGAGCAGTTTCGTCATGGTACGATGGGTTGGGATCCAGACTCGGGCCAAAGACGAAGTGCGGGGAAAAGCGTTGCGCGAGCGACAGGATCCATGTCGAAATAACGGAGCCGGACAAGTCCAAGCGGGCCACCGATCAACATCACGTCCGATCTTCGCCTCGATGGCCAGCGAGCAACTGTTCGGAGCCTTCCCCGCCGCCACGCGCGCGCTATGGGAGGCCGTGATCACCAAGGAACTGAAGGACAAGGATCCGTCCACCCTGCAAGTGCCCTTGAACGGGGCCACGGCCCCGCCATTCGGCATGGCGGCCGATGGCGCTGTGCCCGGCACGCTCCGCCGGGGCGTGAAACGTGATGGAAACGCTTGGCGCAGCACGATCGAGGTGGACGCCTCTGATGCGGGCGCCAACGACCTGTTGCTCGAGGGCCTGATGGGTGGTGCCGACAGCGCAAGCGTGACCGGCGACCTGTCCAGGTTGCCGGAAGTCCTGAAGGATGTGCTTTTCGGTGCGATCGACCTGCAGTTGCGCGGAGACGGCAGCGGAGCGTTGCGTTGGTTGTTGCATGAGGCGGAGCGCGAGGGCATCCGGCCGGCCGAACTGAGCGTGTGCGCCGGTCTGCCGCATGACCTGGCCGTTGCGGACATGCAGGAGGCGTTGCAGGCTTACCCGCTCGTGCGCCTGTTCGAGGTGGAGAGCACAACGAGCGACGATGCGCTACGAACAGGCCGGCATGTGTTGCGACGCTTGCTCGCGTCGGGCTTCAGCACGGACAACGCCTGCGCGCGCATCCAGTTCCGGCTGCGCCTCGGCGATGACCTCTTCTTCGAGGTCGCACGGCTGCGTGCGTTCCGAGAGGCATGGGCCGCCGTGGTGGATGAGTTCAAGCCACAACACGACTGCTCGCACACCACCTGGGTCCAAGCCGTCGTCTCCTACCCTGCTGAAACGAAGTCCGCGCACGAGAACATCATCCGCGCCACGGTGCAAGCGATCAGTGCGATCACCGGCGGATGTGATGGATTGACGATCCCCGCTCCTGCCCTGCCCGAAGGCGACGTCCTCGCGCGCCGCGTCGTACGCAACATCCACAACCTGCTGCGCGATGAGAGCTTCCTCGCTCGAGTCGCCGATCCGCTCGGAGGTTCTTACACCGTTGAACAGCTTACGAGCTCGTTGGCCACGAGCCTTGAGCCGCGAGCCGCGAGCGCTGGTAGGGACGAAAGCAAGCTCGAGGCTCGTGGCTCGCAGCTCGAAACCGGCATTCCCAACCGCGAAGAGATCCCCCTCAAGTCCTACTACAACCGTGTCGACACCGAGCAACTCGAGCACATCAAGTTCGGCGCTGGCACTCCCCCGTATTTACGCGGCCCGTACGGGAGCATGTACGCCATCCGCCCGTGGACGATCCGCCAATACGCGGGATTCAGTACGGCCGAAGCGAGCAATGCGTTCTACCGCCGCAACCTGGCCGCAGGACAAATGGGATTGAGCGTCGCCTTCGATCTCGCTACACACCGCGGCTACGACAGCGACCACCCGCGTGTGAAAGGTGACGTGGGCAAGGCCGGCGTGGCGATCAGCAGCGTGGAGGACATGAAGACCCTCTTCGACAGCATCCCGCTGGACAAAATGAGCGTGAGCATGACCATGAACGGTGCCGTGCTGCCCATCATGGCCTTCTTCATCGTTGCAGCGGAAGAGCAGGGCGTGAAACCCGAGGACCTCCAAGGCACCATCCAGAACGACATCCTGAAGGAGTTCATGGTGCGCAACACGTATATCTATCCGCCGGGGCCGAGCATGCGCATCGTGGGCGACATCTTCAGCTACTGCGCGAAGAAGATGCCCAAGTTCAACAGCATCAGCATAAGCGGCTACCACATGCACGAGGCGGGCGCGCCTGCTGATCTGGAGCTCGCTTACACCCTGGCCGACGGCATCGAGTACGTGCGCACGGGCATCGCCGCAGGCATGAAGGTGGATGAGTTCGCCGGTCGCCTCTCTTTCTTCTGGGGCATCGGCATGGACCTCTTCATGGAAGTGGCCAAGATGCGCGCGGGCCGCTTGCTCTGGGCGAAGATGCTCCACGAGATCGGCGCGAAGGATGCGAAGAGCCTCGCGCTGCGCACCCACTGCCAGACCAGCGGCTGGAGCCTCACCGCACAGGACCCCTTCAACAACATCGCGCGCACCACGGTGGAAGCGCTCGCCGCTGTGCTCGGCGGAACGCAATCGCTGCACACCAACTCGCTGGACGAGGCCATCGCGCTGCCCACCGACTTCAGCGCCAAGATCGCGCGCGACACGCAGCTCTACCTGCAGAAGAACAGCGGCATCA
>JAGODO010000197.1 GCA_017998165.1 Flavobacteriales bacterium
CATCTGCATCGTGGGGCCGGAATACTGCTCGTACAGTTTGAGCTGGGTTTCCGCTTGCGCCACGTAAGCCGGATCGTAGAGGTAGTTCCATTCGATCACTTTGTCCAGGTCGAACTCGGCCGTCTTGTAGTCGCGCATGGCCATGCGGGCCAGGCCGTGCAGGTAGTAGGTATCCGTGGTGGCCTTCAGATCCAAGGCCGCATCGCTCGCGGAACTGGCCCCGTCAAGATCCCCCTTGGCGAGGCAGGCACGCACCTTCACCTGGAGCGCGTCCATGCATTTGCGATCCACGGCGAGGGCATTGTCGCACAATTGCACCGCGGTCGCCGCATCCCCCAGGTCCAGATAGGCCTTGGCGGCTTTGGCAGCATGGAGCGGCTCCCGGGGATCCAACTCCGCCACGGCACGGCGATCGGCGGCGCATTCGGCCTTCTTCCCTTGAAGTTCATACACATCGGCCCTGGCCTGGAAGGCCTTCAGGAACTTGGGGTCGACCTTCACGGCCAGCGTGTACTTCTCAACGGCCTGGTCGAGCTGGTTCTTTTCGCGCAGGGCCTCACCTTCCTTGAAGAACGCCTTGCCGCTCTGGGCGTGGCCAGAAGTGAAGGTCAATGCGACGAGGACAGCAAAGGAGAGACGGAGGAGGCTCATGCGGGGGGGGGTCAGCGAAAATAGGACCAGGGTTAGTTGCCGGTCATCAGTTGTCAGTTGTCGGGCTGCCGACGCATATGGCATGGGCCTTTTCCATAACACGTCGGCACCTAACACCCAGCCGGACAACTGACAACTAACGACCGACAACCGGTACACATGTGTTCACTCGGTCATGAACTTGTCCATCACCTGTTGCGTGACGCCACTGCTGCTGAAGCCGCCGTCGTGGAACAGGTTCTGCATGGTGACGTAGCGCGTAAGGTCGCTGAAGAGCGTGAGGCAGTAGTTGGCGCAATCCGTGGCGGGCGCGTTGCCCAGTGGGCTCATCTCCTTGGCGAAACCATAGAAACCACCGAAGCCCTTGATACCGCTACCGGCCGTCGTCATGGTGGGCGATTGGCTCACGGTGTTCACGCGCACCTTGTTCTTCTGGCCATAGTAGTAGCCCCAGCTTCGCGCGATGCTCTCGAGCAGTGATTTGGCATCTGCCATGTCGCCATAGCCGGGGAACACGCGTTGCGCCGCGATGTAGCTCAGGGCCACGATGCTCCCCCACTCCGCCATCGCCTCCTTCTTGTAGGCCGCTTGGATCATGCGGTGCAAGCTCATCGCGCTGATGTCGAGCGTCTGCTTGTACCACTCGTAGTTCAGGTCGTCGTAGGGCTTGCCCTTGCGCACGTTGGGGCTCATGCCGATGCTGTGCAGCACGAAGTCCATCTTGCCGCCGAGCTTCTCCTGCCCTTCCGTGAACAGCTTCTCCAGGTCCTCGTCCTTGGTGGCGTCCGCACCGATAATGGGTGCGCCGATGGCTTCGGCCAGCTTGTTGATCTCGCCCATGCGCATGGCCACGGGCGCGTTGGTGAGCACGATGCTCGCGCCTTCCGCGTGGGCCAGTTCAGCGACTTTCCAAGCGATGCTCTGTTCGTTCAATGCGCCGCTGATGATGCCGCGCTTCCCCTTCAACAGTCCGTGGGCCATGGTGTGATTTCTTGGGGGGTGAAGATAGAAGCCCACGGATCGGCGTTCTATTTTCACGGCCGATGGACTCCCCGGAACTGGACCTGACCTCCTTCCACAGGGCTGTGGGCCAACTGGAACAAGCGTACGCTCAGAAACCCGCGAACGAGTTGGCGCGCGACGGATGCATCCAGCGGTTCGAGTACACCTTCGAACTCGCCTGGAAAATGCTCCGACGGCATTTCGCATTGGAAGACGCCGAAGCCGCCGACCGCATGACCAAAAAGGACCTGTTCCGCGAAGCGGCCAAACAAGGACTTATCACCGACCCTCTGCCCTGGTTCGGCTTCTTGGAAGCACGGAACACCACCAGTCATGTGTATGACTCCGACAAGGCCGAGCAGGTCTATGGGCAAGGGGCGCTCTTTACCCCGGAAGCCCGCAAGCTCCTGAACGAACTGCTGGACCGGCATGCTTGACCTTGCACCGGAGCATCTGCGGATCGTGCGCGGTCTGCTCGCGGAACACCTCCCCGGATGTCGCGCCCTGGCGTTCGGTTCGCGGGTGAAAGGCACGGCACGGCGCTTCAGTGATCTGGATATCGCGGTGGAAGGTGGCACGGCGATCCCATGGTCCACGTTGGGTCAGTTGAAGGAAGCGCTGAGTGAGAGTGACCTGCCCATGCGCGTGGATGTGGTGGACCTGACCTCGGCCTCCAAGGAATTCCGGGCCATGGTGCTTTCGCATGCCTTACCTTTGAACGTGTAGCGACCGAGCACCTCGCTGCCGGTTTGTTCAAGCCGGCCAGCATCTCTGCAACTTCTCCAGCGCCGTCCATTTCTTCACGAAGAGATGGATGCTGGTGTGGTCCTTCGTGATGTCCTTGGTGATGGTGGTGCCGATGGGCAATGCGTCGAACGTCCTGGCGTATTCCGCAGGTGCGTTCACCGCGCGGATGGCCGTTCCGGCGGTGATGCGGAGCTTCTTCCGGAGCGCGTCGGACTTGACGCGAAGATGATCGAAGGAACGCTGATGACGCGGATCGCGCGGATCAACGCTGATGAAGATGCCCAGCGCTGTCCTCAGGGCGATCCGGCCCCACGCCCATCACCTTGATCAGCATCACCTGCGTTCCATCCGGCTATCATTGTGTTCCAACCACCGTACCCATGATCGTCGTCTACATCCTCCTCGGCATTATCGCTCTGATCCTGATCCTGGCGGCGATGAAACCGAACACCCTGAACTACAACCGCAGGGCCGTCATCAACGCACCCGCAGAGAAGATCTTCCCGCTGATCAACGACTTCCATGAGTGGCCGAAGTGGTCGCCCTGGGAGAAGCTGGACCCGCAGATGAAGCGCACGCACAGCGGTGCGCCCAACGGCAAGGGCGCGCACTACGCCTGGGTCGGCAGCAAGAAGGTGGGTGAAGGCAGCATGGAGATCGTCGACACCAAGGCACCGAATGAGATCAATATCAAGATCGACTTCCTCAAGCCATGGGAAGCCCACAACCACATCGTCTTCAGCCTTCAGCCCAAGGGCGGTGGTACGAACGTCGATTGGACCATGACCGGCCCATCCAACTTCATGGCCAAGCTCTTCAGCGTGTTCGTGAACATGGACAAGCTGGTGGGCAAGGATTTCGAGAAGGGACTGGCGAGCATGAAGGCGGAGGCGGAGAAGTGATCGGGACTTATGGCGCTACACCGTTTCTGAGCGCGCTGAAATGGCGGATACTGCGACCGGTCTCTTGTGGGAAGCCTTCTCAGCACATGGCCTTTATCCATCTCAACACGAGGGCTGGCTCTTTCCGGACCACAAGATGCCCATGGTGCGGGCAATCTGGCATCCCAACAACGATCCTCGCACCGGTCAGTTGGATATTCAGGTCGTATTCGAGGACGGCCGAGTCCTCACTGAATCACTGGGTGGGTGGCAGGAGTGGCAGAACGCTGCAAGTGGGCTCGCAGATGCTTTCGCAAACTTCCTCGGGAGTTCTTTCCATGTCATGCTGTCCGCTCTTTGGGACAGGCATGATCCAGAACAAGTTGACATTGAGCGTTGGTCGATCAACGGGAGACTATACGATGTTTTCCTTGGCGGTGCCAGGATCCGGTCATTGAACGGAGCGGTACCAGCGCTTCCTGAGAATTCGTTTCCAGCTGTGCGGGAAGCGATCCACACTGAGCAACTGACACAACCACTTCATTGGGTGGATACATTCTTCTGCTGGACTCATGAGAACAAGAAGATCTATGAGGCCCACGTAGACAACGTGCCGTGGCAACGAGGAGAAAAGGCCATCGAACAGATCGATTGGCCTCCGACCGGATCCATGTGGAGCGTTCGCCAGTTCCTGATGCTGAAAAGCGTTCAAGGGAACACCGAACCCCAACCGCCCGGGTCGCAAGAACGAGCGGGCCTACTGGGTTGGTTGAAACGGAAGTAGATCACGTACGCCCAGGCGTTTCGCCCGGGAATCTCATCGCCCCTTCAACAACTCCCGCGCATTCTCCACCGCCGCCTTCGACGTCTTCTTGCCGCTGAGCATCTGTGCCAGCGCTTCCACGCGTTCTTCCGCGAGCAGCGGCCTGATGCTCGTGGTGACCTCTTCGGCCTCGTGATCCTTGGTGACGAGCAGGTGCGTGTCCGCCTTGCTGGCGATCTGCGGCAGATGCGTGATGGCGATCACTTGGCGGTCCCTGGCCATGCGCGCCATGAGCGCACCCACGCGGTTGGCGGTCTCGCCGCTCACACCGGTATCGATCTCGTCGAAGATCACCGTGGGCAACGACTTGCTTTCCGCGGCGAGGCTGATGAGCGCGAGCATCACGCGACTGAGCTCGCCTCCGCTGGCCACCTTGTCGAGCGGTGCCGGTGAGCGGTCCTTGTTCGCCGTGAACAGGGCACGTACCTGATCAATGCCGTTAGGGCCGATCTCGACCGCCTTGTGATCGAAAACGAACTGCGCGTGCGGCATGCCGAGCTCCTGCAACTGTTCAGTTACCTGTCCGGACAAGGGCTTCATCGCTTTCACACGGGTTGTGCTGATCCGTTGCGCACGTTTCTCCGCATCGGAGAAAAGCGCCCGCTCCTCTCCTTCCTGCGTGGCGATGCGTTCGCTCAGTGAGCCGATGTGCCGGGTGCGTTCGCGCAGGTCATCGCGCAAGGCGATGAGACCTTCCGAGTCGCGTACACGGTGCTTCTGCTGAAGACGGATCAACGAATCGAGGCGATCGCGCAGGCGTTCGGCCTCCTTCGGGTCGATGCTTACGAGCGTGCTCTGGCGTTCGGCCTCGTCAGCGATATCCTTCAGCTCGATCGACACGCTGCTGAGCCGGTCGTTCAAGCCAGCGACGGACGCATCGAGCTTGGCGGCCCTGGCCAGCACCTGCCGCAGGTGCGAGAGCGGTGCGAGCATTCCATCATCCCCGCTGATGCCCTGCTCGATGGACTGCAAGGCGGAAATGAGTTCACCGGCATTCTCCGCACGCGCGAGCGCCTGTTCCAAGCCGGGTTGTTCTTCGGCCACGAGCTGCGCGGCTTCCAGCTCTTCCAACTGGAACTTGAGGTAGTCGAGTTCGCTTTGCGAGCGGGCTTCTTCCTCGCGCATCGCATCCAGTTCGCCGCGCAATTCCTTCCACGCGGAATAGCGCTCGGCATAGCTGCGGAGTTCCTCGTTCAAGGATGCGTAATGGTCGATCAGCCCCAACTGGAATGCCGTGTCGTTCAACAACAGCGTGTGGTGCTGACTGTGGACATGCACGAGATGCTCGCCGAGTTGACGCAGTTGTTCCAAGCGCACAGGCGTGTCGTTCACGAAGGCCCGTGAGCGTCCACCAGGATCCAATTGTCGGCGCAGGATCATTGGCGACTCATGAGCGACTTCATTCTGCTCGCACCACTGCTCCAAGCCGAGCGTCTTCACGTCCACTTCGAGCTCGATCACGCAGCGCTTGCCAGCGTCACGTGCGATCCCCGCATCGGCCCGCTCGCCCATGGCGAGTCCGAGCGCGCCGATCAGGATGCTCTTGCCGCTCCCTGTTTCGCCGGTGATGGTCGTGAATCCCTTGCGCAGATCCAACTCAAGCTCATCAATGAGCAGATAGTTCCGAATGGAGATGCGCTTCAGCATGGTTCATGTGCAGATGAGCACATGGGCAAATGTGCACATGCCTCAGGATCCCGAGACCATCTTCTGGTACTTCTGGATGTGGCCGGGATCGATCAGCGACAGTGTTGTGAGGATCTTGCTCTTGTCTGCAGGGTCAGCGGGCTTGAAGAGGTCGACCAGCTCCTGGTACTTGGCGTTGAAGAAGACCTGGAGGTTGTAGCTGCTGGGTTTCGCCTGGTGCGTGGTGCGCAACTTCTCTATGCTGGCGGCGATGGCCTTGCGCGCGTTGGCGGGATCCTTCCCCATTTGGTCGAAGCCGTTCCGATGGTAGTTGTACAGTAATTCACGGAGCGGACGGAAAACGGCCTGCAGCTGGTTGTCGATGAGCCAGTAACGGTTGGTCTGCCCTTCGAACGCCTTCCAACCGGCATCACTGGAGCTCTGGGCATTGCTCACTACCTGCTGTGCGATCTCATAGAACTCGGTGCCCCCCATCAGCTTGTAGGAATCAGCGTCCACACCGAGCATGAAGTACGCGTAGAAGCCGAGGAGCGAGGAAAGATTGGTGAGGTAGCGGTCCGGGGTGAACTCGATCTGCGTGCCTTCGAGGAACTGGAAGGTGATGTCCTGATCCACGATATCGAACACCGGGCTGAGGTAGTCGGAGCCGTAGACGGGCCGGGAATAAGCGATCTGCATGGTGCCCTCGAAGCGGTCGATGCTCGGCTGGCTGCTCACCGTGATCAGGAAGTTGCAGTCGATGCGTTCGGCCGGCGCGTAGTTGTAGTTGGTCCAACGCCGCGTGTTCATGAGCTGCATGATGGCGTTCTCCAGGCTCTTGTAGATGCGCGGGTCCTGGTTGGCGACCGTGGGGGCGATGACGCTCGCCTTGCAGTTGAATTCCTGGGCAGCGACGGCGCCGCTGAGCGTCAGTACGAAGAGCAGGGTGCGGAAGCGCAGCATGTCACAAAAGTCGTTCGATCCGGTCGAGGATGTTGCGGGCGACCTCGGCTTTGGTCATCAACGGCAGTTCGGCGATGTTCTTGTCCCGGCCCATCATCGTCACCCGGTTCGTATCATGACCAAAGCCCGCGCCCTCGTTCCTCAGTGAGTTGAGGACGATCAGGTCCAGGT
>JAGODO010000198.1 GCA_017998165.1 Flavobacteriales bacterium
AGAGACCGCGCGAGATCTGGTTCCTCTGTCTGCAGTATTCCGCGCAGGAAGCCTTCGACATGGGCATGGTGAACAAGCTCGTTCCCCTCGCCCAACTGGAGGATACGACTGTGGAATGGTGCAGCATCATGATGCAGCGCAGCCCGCTCGCCTTGCGCATGATCAAGCGCGGCTTGAATGCGGAACTGGATGGCCAGCGCGGCCTGATGGAATTCGCCGGCGATGCGACGCTGATGTACTACTTGATGGACGAGGCGCAGGAAGGGCGCAATGCGTTCCTGGAGAAGCGGGCACCGGACTTCCAGAAGTTCCCGAAGTTCCCGTGAGAAGCATGCGCGTCTTCGATCGCAGCGCGGCGCAAAAGGGGCTGCGCTCCGTCATGTTGGTGTTGCTCTCCCAAGCCGCATCGGCCCAAACCGGACCGGATCCATATGCAAGATGCTCGGACTTCAAGAGAGGGACTTTCACATACAAAGAAGCACCCTACGACCAGGTGCGGGTCAAGCGCGGGTCTCGATTCCAAACGGAGTATGATCCCATCCAAGACCTTCGGATGAAGTTCGCTATTCGTTGGACGGGCGACTGCGCATATGAACTCACCTATGTCAAGGTGGATCGGGACGACTATGCCAATTTGATCGGAACCAAGTTGTACGTGCGCATTGAGGATTTTCCTTCCGGCAACAGTTGTCGATACGTATGCACTCGATCGGATGGGCAGACAAGGTTCACGATGATCAAGCTGAAATAGTGAGACCTTGGTTGTCAGCTTTCCGCCTGCGTACGCTACCGCTCGCTGTCAGCAGTATCCTTGTCGGGAGCGCGCTGGCCATACCCTACAGCAGGATCAGCGCCACCGTCACCTTCAGTCCTCTCGCATTGTTCCTGGCGCTGCTGACAGCCGTGCTGCTGCAAGTGCTCAGTAACTTGGCGAACGACCTGGGCGATCACCAGCACGGAACGGACAACGCTGATCGCGTAGGGCCTCAGCGCGCCGTACAGAGCGGAGCCATTTCACCTGAAGCGATGAAGCGAGCCATGTTCGTTTGTGGGGCGCTCGCTTTTGTCAGCGGCTCCGCTCTGATCACGTGCGCACTGGGTCCGCGGCTCATGGCCTTTGCTTTCCTGCTTCTCGGCGTGCTGGCCATCGGCGCCGCGGTGAAGTACACGTTCGGAAAGAACCCTTACGGCTATGCGGGGCTTGGCGACATCAGCGTTTTCCTTTTCTTCGGTATCGTGGGGGTATTGGGCACCCACTATCTCCATGCACGCTTCATCCGAACGGAACATCTGCTTCCCGCCATCGCCTTTGGTCTGTTGAGCGCCGGTGTATTGAACGTGAACAACATGCGTGACATCCACAACGATGGTGCAAGTGGCAAACACACGCTGGTGGTCCGCATGGGCAGCGCGAACGCCCGCATCTACCACACGGCGCTCGTGGTCGTGGGAGTTCTGTGCCTGGTCCTCTTCACGGCGATGAGCGGGCCTTCCTGGCAGCAGTGGCTATTCCTGCTCGTGGTTCCCGGATTCGCCGTTCATCTCCGCCTGGTGTGGACAACGACCGACCCTCGCGCGCTGGACCCGCAGCTCAAAGTGCTCGCCATGGGCACCTTCATTACCGCGCTCCTGTTCTCGCTCGGCCTCATCTTAGCGGCATGATGCGCGCGGTGTGGAAGGAACTGAAGCTCACGCCCAGATTCCCATTGCGCACGAGCAAGGGCACCATCACCGAGCGCACCGTCTGGTACCTCATCGCCTGGCACGAGGATCGGCCCGAGGTCAAGGGTATCGGCGAAGCCGCGCTGTTTCCGGGCCATAGCAAGGAGTTCCCGGCGGATGTACGCACCAAGCTGCTCGAACTCTGTGCGGAGACCTCGAACTGGAAGGATCGCCTGGCCGACGACCTGGTGGATGTGCCCAGCGTGCGTTTCGCCGTGGAGCAATGCCTGAAGGACCTGGAGGCCAGTGGGAGCAAACTGCTGTTCCCTTCGGACTTCACCCTGGGTCGGAAGGGCATTCCCATCAACGGACTGGTCTGGATGGGCGACAAGCGGGAGATGCGCGACCGCATCAAACAGCAAGTGGACGGAGGCTTTACCTGCTTGAAGATGAAGATCGGCGCGATCGGGATCGATGAGGAACTGGCATTGCTGAAGGGTGTGCGCGACGAGTTCGGAGCGGATATCACGCTTCGGGTCGACGCGAACGGCGCGTTCAACAACCGCAACGTGGGATACGTGCTCGCGCGATTGGCGGAATTACGTGTACACAGCATTGAGCAGCCCGTTGCGCCCGGCCTGTATGAAGTGATGTCGGACCTCTGTGCGGACTCATCCGTGCCGATCGCCCTGGATGAGGACCTTATCGGGTTGAACAGCCGTGAGGCGAAAGTGGATCTGCTTGATGTGGTCAGACCGAAGTACGTGGTCATCAAACCCGGTCTGGTGGGCGGCTGGGCCGCAGCGCAGGAGTGGATCGCCCTGGCCCGGGAACGCGGCATCGGGTGGTGGGTAACGAGCGCGTTGGAAAGCAACGTCGGGTTGAACGCAATAGCCCAATGGACGGCCACCTTGCAGGTCGATCAGCCCCAAGGCTTGGGGACCGGCGCGGTTTATCTGGACAATGTCACCTCCCCGTTGGAGGTCGGCAGGGGCGAGCTGCACTACCGTCCTGAGCGGGAATGGGACCTGTCCCGGATCCTGGGGTGACTTACCTTCGGCCGACAGGTTCCACCCGCCCGCGCATGCCCTCCCCGTTCGATCGTTTGACAGTTGATGGTGTCACCCTGCGGGGTACGGGCATCCTGCGTTGGGCGGATGAACTGGTGGCCCGCCACCGGTCAGGTGCCTGGGCAAGTGATCTGCGATCCACATTGCGGGAACTGATCTCGGACGATGGCGTCCTCAATACGCGCACGAGCGGCACCACCGGCATGCCCCGAAGCCTGGCCTTCAGCATGGAGGACCTGGTCGCCAGCGTGGGTGTTACGCGCGATGCCTTCGGGCTCGAAGAGGGTGATCGGGCATTGCTGTGCCTGCCATGTGAGTTCATCGGTGGCAAGATGATGCTCGCACGCGCGATGCTCATCGGACTGGATCTCCACGCCATCGATCCTCGGGGTGGCGTGTTGCGCAATCTCCGGACGGACGACCGGTTCAAGTTCGCCACCATGGTGCCCATGCAATTGCACACCGCGTTGCAGCATGACCGGAGCCGGGTCGAAGAGCAGTTCGAGACCGTGCTGCTCGGCGGCGGACCGGTGAGCGATGCGATGGCTGAACGATTGCAAGGTCTCCGCACACGCGTCCTGCTCGGCTACGGCAGTACGGAGATGCTCACACACGTTGCCCTGCGCGCACTGAACGGGGAGGGCCGATCGGAGGAGTACACGGCTTTGGGCAACGTGAGCTTCGGCACGGACGAACGTTCGTGCCTCATCGTGCGCACTCCGCATTTGTCGGTGAAAGAGCACATCACGAATGACATCGTCGAGGTGATCGGTGAACAGCGCATGCGATGGATGGGGCGCCGCGACAACGTGATCCTGAGCGGCGGCCGCAAGATCCACCCCGAGCGGTTGGAAGCGATGACGGCCGGGATCATTCCCTACCCGCACTTCTTCGCCGCGTTGCCCGACGAACGATTGGGGCAGAGTGTTGTGCTCGTCTTGGAGACCGGCAACGACAAACGCCAGGCACCGCCCGAAGTCGTGGAGGACATCAAGGGGGTGCTGTATGAGCACGAGCGGCCTCACCGGGTGATCACTGTGCGTGACTTCCTGCGGACAGGCAGCGGGAAGGTTGACCGCGCAGGGACGCTGGCGCTGATCGCCAACTGAACCAAGGACTATTTCACCGGGGTCGGCGCGGTGGCGATCTCGATGGTCACGCGTTCGCGCCCAAGGCCCTTCATCAACGTGTAAGCGCAGATCACCAGAGCGGCCATTTCGAGGGTTTCTTCCAACGTGTAAGCCACGATATAGCGTACGCTGGTGTACAAGTGGCAACTGTTGGCGGGATACACTTCGCAAGGCAGATCGTCCATGGCGCCCGGTGTCAGTGTCGACGGGTCCAAGTGCTCCGCTATCCGGCCACTGTACATTTCCATGAATACCGCCCCCGTCACATAAACGAGCCCGCTGATGATGAACCCTCGCCGCATCTCCTTGTCGAGAGCGAGCATCCATTTCGTGAGCGTGAGCACGAGCAATGCGGCAGCAATGCCATAGGGGAGCACCCATGCGTAGTAGAGCCAGCCCAGATCACTGCCGTTCTGCTGACCGTGGTTAAGCAGCCGGAGCGTGACCAACATGAACTTCTCGTGGATCTGGGAACCTTCATCCACACCGAGGAACGCGCACGCACCGGTCATCACGAGCCAGCCATAGCGCTGCTTCACGTTCCAAAGCCTGCTATGGGCAAGGAACAGTCCGGCGCAAACGAAGAAGAGCAGGCAGTTGTAGAAGGTCGGCAGGTTGCTCTCCAGGTCCAGGTCGAAGAGCGTGATGAAAGCGCCGGCCCTGATATGGAACACCAAGTGACAGGCCGTCCCCGCCAGATGGAGAAGTACCAACAGCGCCACGCCCATGCCCAGCAAACGGGCCGTTCTGGCGGCGGGCAGCGAGAAGCGGATGTTCATGCCTGATCCCGGATCGGGTTCTTTCAAGGACCCGGGGACAATGCGCGAAGCCTCGCTGTTCCCGGACTCGGGCAGGTTTGAACGGTCCATCAATACGGAAGGTTCTGGGACGTAAGACACCCGTGAAGGCGGTTAGGCCACCTTCAACCCACGCTCAGGAACGAGCGCTCGGAATTACTTCCCCAGGATCTTGAACATACCCGTTCCGCACGTCGGGCATGTGCCCTTCATGGCCTTACGGCCGTTCGCCATCGTGTTCTCCTTGGGATCTTTCATCTCGCGCTTCGCCTTGCACTTCACACAATACGCTTCAACGGCCATGATCGCAGGTTTTTTTGTTTTCCGCCGGAAGGCGGACCGGTTATGGATGCCCAAAGTAGTCGCGGGTCGGCAAAGGACGGGCCTCCTTCGGATCCAGTTGTCAACAGGTGCGCATGGGCGGGCGGGACACTATGCCGGACCCATGACCATATCAACGTGCGGGATCCCGTCCCATAGGTACGTGCCGCTCCTGGCCACATAGCCGAAAGTAGCGTAGAAATCGACCAGGTATTCCTGCGCGGCCAGGGCGCTCCGCCGACTGCCGTACAGGCGTTCCACCGCCTGCAAGGCGTGATGCATGAGGTGCCTGCCGAGGTGCTTCCCGCGGAAGCCGGGATCCACGATCACGCGGCCGATGTGCGGCGGTTCATCGCCGTGCGGGGGCAGCACCCGTGCGTAGGCGGCCAGTGTGCCGCTGTCCGTGAGTCCCATGATATGCGTGGCTTCAGGATCCTGTCCATCGACTTCCGGATACACACACCGTTGCTCCACCACGAACACGTCCACACGCAAGCGCATGATGTCATGCACCTCCCGTGCGGTGAGGTCGTTGAAGCGTTCCACGCGCCAGGTGAGGGAGGGCACGCTCATGGGGCGGCGTTCATGGGCATATCATCGACCTCAACGACCACGCCATCGCCGGCATAGAGCAGGTGCCCCGTCACACGGGGCTCGCCCAAGTCACGGAGCAGGCGCATATAGAAGGCCACCTGATCGTGATGCTCTCCGGAGGCCGCTCCTGTCTTGATGTCGAGCACGCGGGTGATCCTCCCGTCATTGGTGATCCGATCGGGACGATGGGTTCTCCCTCGGCTGTCGATGAGGGTCGCCTCCGTACGCACATGGAGCCCTTGACCAAAGAACGGCTCCAGTTCGGGTTCGGCCAGCAGCCGCGCGAGCTTGTCGTTCAGGTTTTTCTTCTCCTGGGCATCAAGTCCCCAGGCCCCGGCCTCCATATCCATCGCCGTTGGAAGGTCGGAGGGCACGCGTACACGTGCGAGCACCGCGTGCATGGCGTTCCCGTGCGAGCGGAACGGATCGGGATCTGAAGGATCCCAGTGTGGCGGGGCTTCCAGCCGGATAGCCAGGGGGACCGGAGCATGGGGGAGACCTGCGGTCGCCAAGGCCACGGTGTTCTCTTCTTTGCGTGGTTTCCTCGCCGGGGCAGGGAGGCGGGTCCCGTAATCCCGCTTGTCGCCGGGGGCAAGGCCAAGGACCGTTCGCGCCGCAGCACCGGCACCGCTCTTCCTGCCTCCATCAAACCCTGCGTAGAGTCGATGTTCGGGGCGGGTGAAGGCCACATATAACAGGTCCAACTGGTCGACCTGGGAGAGTTCGTTCTCTTCCACGAGTTCAGGAATGTCCAGTGCTTCCAGCGTCTTTCCGGGTCGTACCAAGGCGGCCGGCAGGTCTTGCGTGACGCCACGGGCATCCATCCAGAGAGGGTCGCGAGGTCCGCGCGCATCCATGTCCGCATAGGGCACGATGACCACGGGGAATTGCAGGCCTTTGCTGGCATGTACGGTCATCACACGGATGGTACGATCATCGCCGCCCGCGCTCACTGAACGTCTGGCCGCCACGCGTACCCAATGATCGATGAAGCCCGTCGCGGAGTCCCCGTGTTCCTGGATGAAGAGATGGGCCTCGTTCACCAGGCCGAGAACGAAGGCATTGCGCGCGGGCTCGGCGCCGATGGCCCGGATGATCGTGTGCAACAGCGCGAGCAAGGGCTTCCGTGAGTGGAGCTCCGGATGTGCCTCTTGCCAGGTCTTCATCCGCTGCGAGGGGATCGCGAGCCCCGGCAGGGCAACCGTTGTCTCGTCGATCATGGCCAGGAGCTGGACGGCTCGTGCCGCGCTGACATCATCAGGCAGGTGGATCCA
>JAGODO010000199.1 GCA_017998165.1 Flavobacteriales bacterium
ATCATAAGCCGGATGCCAGAAATAGTTCTTGGTCATCGGCTCGTTGTACGCATACGTGAAATCATGGACCCATGTGAGCGTATCGGGGAAAACGTTGATCACCTCCTTGATGATGAACTTGCCCCGGTCGCTGTGGCCCATGATGGAGAAGTTCTGGCCCTTGGAGTTCGTATACCCACCGGCGTTGAGGTCCTGGTCACGGCCCGATTTGCGTGCGGCCTCCTGCAGGTCGATCCAGTAATACTCGAACAACAGCTTGCGCGTATCGATCTCCTGGCGGCGATAGAACTGCTCGCTGGACTGGTAATACATATCGGCCAAAGCCTCGCGGACCTCCTCGTCCTCGTAATCCACCTTCTCGTTCCAATTGATGATGGGCGGGTCTATCTCCTCGCCGAACTCGTCCTCCGTCAACACATGCTCGCCGATGTCGGCATCACCCAACAAGCGCTTGCCGATGGAGTCGACGACATACTCCACGAATTGGCGGTATTCGTTGTTGCTGATCTCCGTCTGGTCCATATAGAACGCCTGCACGGACACGGTACGCGACTTGGCGACCTGCGCGTAAGGCGCGTCCTGATCGCTCGGCCCCATGACGTAACTGCCCATCGGGATGTAGTTCATCCCGTAGGGGTCGACTTGGTACCAGGCCGGCCGGTTCTGGGCGCCGATCAACTGCCCCTGGCCCCCTTGGCCACAGCTCGCCAGCAAGCCGATAGCACACAGGTATACGATGGGACGAAGTTCCATGGTCTTCCTTTTTTGCCGTTCCGTCTCAGGTCCTTGCAGGGTCCTGGTCCTTGGTTCCGGGTAAGCGGACACTCTCAGACAAGACATGCAACGGCGTTGTGGTTCCTTTTGTTACTCCGGTTACAAGAAGCGGGGGTGACCGTAGATCTCGATCACCGGCGGCTTCACGATCCTGAAGCAGTAGTTGAGCATGATCTCGTGGCTGCCACTGCTGTAATTCTTCAATTCCGATGTCGTCACATCGTAACTGTAGCCGATCTTGAACATGTTCTGCTTCGTCTTCCCCATGCCGACCTGGTAGCCGAGCATGGGAGCGATGGCGTCCTCGGTCCGATAACTCAAACCCAACCAGACCATCTGCTTGTACATGCCCGTAACGTTGACGTCGAACTGGGTGGACGTCCCATCGCTCTTGATCAACAGGCTCGGAAGCAACGACAGGTCAGCGTTCAGGTCATGCTTGTAGCCAGCCTGAGCGTAATAGTGACGCTTGTTCTTGATGCTGACATTTTTCAGCTCAGCTTCAGGAAGTTGCGTACTGCTCAATCCCGCCCAAATACGCTGGTTCACATAGTAGATACCCGCGCCCATGTCGAAACCGGATGCGCTCGACCCATTATCCGGAATGGCGTCGTCATCCGTCACCGGGTCGACGGCGACCCACTGGTTTCCCAGCGCCCGGCTGCTGAGTCCGGCGTAGAGCCCCACACCCAACGTGCCGGTGCCCCCCCCTGGTTTGAACAGGTAGGCGTAATGCAATCGGGCGATGGTGCTCTTCTCTTGGCCCAACTTATCGAAGTAGACGGAAAGGCCGATGCCGCTGTTGATCTTCGTGATCGGGCCTTGAACATTGATCAAGCCCGTTTTCGGCGCCCCGTCGAAGCCGCTCCATTGCTGCCGCAGCAGGGCTGTAGCGCAAATGTTGCCCGATGTGCCTGCCACCCCGGAATTCACCGAAAGGCGGTCGAACATGAATTGCGTGTATTGCGGATCCTGCTGCGCGAACGAAACGCTCGTCACCACCGCGCAGGCCGCTGCGGTTAGTATCCCCCTCATGCTGGTTCTCATCTGTTGGCGCGGCCTTCCGGGTGACACCCCCCTTCCGGCGAACGTCCGATCCGCCGCCAAAGTAGCAAAAAAGGTTTCCGTTGGATCTTTTCAACACTTCCCCGGGGCGGGGACTCCTATGGGCTTCGGTTCGGGGTTCAGGGTTCGTGAACCCCGAACATCGAACCTGTCAGGCCAGCTTCTGGTAGGTACGCCACCATCGGTCGGGGACCTCTTCGCGGCAGGCCATCTGATAGTCGCTGTAGGCACAGGGGACGAGGTGGTGCCGCTCGAAGCGCGCCTCCTGCTCGGCCCTGTAAGGGATGTCCATCCACCAACGGTCACTCACCGTGCTTTTGTAGAAGACCAACTCCTGTTCATGGCCTTTGATCGGGACGCGGAAACGGGTGAACCGCTTGCGGTCCAGCCAAGGAAGGTCGTTCGTCCGGCTGCTCACGCCGTCCAGGAAACACCAGATCATCTGGGCGACCAACTGGGCCGTAATGCCCTGTGTATCCCGTGTCGGGTCCATCTCATAAATGCCCACTGAGGTGATCTTCTCGCTGACCCCCGCATAGCGCATGATCCGACAGATCTCCTCGCCATGGAAGCCGTTCGGACCGGGGCGGGTGGTGCCCGGGGCGTCGGCGAAGCGCACGCTGGTCATATCGATGCTCACGGTATCGGCATTGCGCAGCACGGGCTCGGCTTCCGTGAGGTTGGACCGCAGTTCGCCGAGCCGGTGGGTGTCGAAGTACAGCTTCTCCATCAGTTCGATGCCCGGCTGGTCCACCAGGTAGGTCTGGAATCCGAGATTGCTGTAGTTGAAGAGGTAATTCGGTTGGCGGAGCACCATGTGGCTCAGGTATGAGGTCTCCGCCAAGCCCTGCCCCGGCTCGCCCAGGTCGAAGCGACCATCCACGCAAGCGAGGTTGGCCGTGCGCTCCAGCTTCTCGTAAGCGAGGTACTGACTGAAGGTGTGGCCCTGCCCGCCGCCGATGATGACCGGGATGATGTTGCGACGTATTAGCTCTGCGATACTCTCCGCCAGCGCGTGTTGCGTGTCCTTCGCGGTGTGCCCGGGATGTATGTCGCCGAGGTCCACCACGTTCACCTTGCCCGAAGGCAGGTACAACCGGTAGAGTTCCTCACGAACCGCATCCGGTGCTTGGGCACACCCGCGCGCTTTGGCGTGACCGGGATCATCGAGCACGCCGAGGATCGCCACCTGTGCCCCATCCAATTGGGGCATACCGGATACGGTGTGGAACAGGGTGTTGTCTCCCAAGGAATGGGCCAGCCACTCAGGGCGGCTATGGCCAAAACGTCCGGAGGGCTGGAAATAGAGACTGATGTCCATGGAAGGGCTCGACTCCTGCGCCGGGTACAAAGGGTCCCTGGCGACGGGTGACGCCCCGAAGGTCCGGCCACTCGGTGGGCAGAAGCGCACACTGCGGGAACTTCCTGCTGACAGCCCGATGTTCGCAGCCGTCAGGCCTTCTTGGCCTTGGCCCGCTTGGCGGCTTTCTTCTTCGGCGCTGACTTGGCTCCGGTCTTCGCGGAAGCCGACTTCTTGGCACCCTTCGCGCCCTTGCCGCCTTTGGCCCCGCCCAGCAGCGTGGTACACTCCTCCAGCGTCATGTCCTCCGGCTTCATCTCCTTGGGCACGTTGATGTTCTTCTTGCCGTCCGTGATGTACGGCCCGTATCGGCCTTTGAGCACTTGGATCGCGGAACCGTCGAACACTTTCAGGATGCTCGCCGCCGCACCGGCTTGTTTGGCCGCGATCAGCTCGATGGCGCGCTCCAGCGTTATGGCCGCAGGGTCTTCCGCCTTCGGGATGTTCGCATACAACGACTTGTGCTTGACGAATGGACCGAATCGCCCGCGACCGCTGACGATGGGCTCATCCTGGTAAAGACCCAGTTCCTTGGTAGCGCTCGCGACCTTCTTCAGGTCGATCAGCTCGATGGCCCGTTCGAGCGTGACGCTCAACGCATCGTCCTCAGGTGTCAGACTCGCATACGTGCTGCCCAACTTCACGAAGGGCCCGAAGCGCCCGATGCCCGCGCTCACCACTTCCCCGTCCCGCTCGCCCAACGTGCGTGGGAGTTTGAACAGGTCCATCGCTTCCTGGAAGGTGATGCTCTGGATGCTCTGCTCTTTGCGCAAGCTGGCGAACTTCGGTTTCTCTTCATCCTCCACGCTGCCGATCTGGATCATGGGACCGAAGCGGCCGATGCGCGCCACCACGTCCTTGCCACTTACCGGATCCTTGCCCAAGATGCGCGCTCCCGTGGCGCGTTCCGCCGTGTCTTTCACGTTCCCGATCGTGGTGTGGAAAGGCTTATAGAACTCGGCGATCATGTCGCGCCAGTTCATGGTTCCCTCGGCGATCTGGTCGAACTCGCCCTCGACGTAGGCCGTGAAGTTCAGGTCCACGATCGTGGGGAAGTGCTCAACGAGGAAGTCGTTCACCACGATACCGATGTCCGTGGGGAAGAGCTTCATCTTCTCGGCTCCGGTATTCTCGCTCGCCGTCTGGTCGGTGATGTTCCCGGCCGCCAACGTCAGGATCCGATAAGGGCGCGGGGTCCCGTCGCGGCTCTCCTTCAACACGTAGCCGCGCTTCTGCACGGTGCTGATCGTCGGGGCGTAGGTGGACGGACGACCGATGCCCAGTTCTTCGAGCTTCTTCACCAGGCTCGCTTCCGTGTAACGCGGGGCGGGACGATCGTAGCGTTGCGTGGCGGTGAGGTCCTGAAGCGCGAGTTGATCCCCTTGCTTCATGTCGGGCAGAAGACCTTCCTGCTCCTCGCCTTCCTCATCGTCCTTCCCTTCCATGTACACCTTCAGGAAGCCATCGAAGAGGATCACTTCACCTTGCGCGACGAGACTGTCCTCGGGCCGTGTGCTGATGGCGATGTTCACCACCGTCTTCTCCAGTTCGGCCTCGGCCATCTGGCTGGCGAGCGTGCGCTTGCTGATCAGCTCATACAGCCGCTCGGCATCGCGGTCGCTTCCCGCATTGCGCACCATCAGGTCCGTTGGGCGGATGGCTTCGTGCGCTTCCTGCGCGCCCTTGCTCTTGGTGGCGAATTTCCGGGGTTTGCTGTACCGCTCGCCATACTGTGAAATGATCGCGGCCTTCGCCGCATCGATGGCCTGGTCGCCCAGATTCACCGAATCCGTACGCATGTAGGTGATGTGTCCTTGCTCGTACAGGCCCTGCGCGATGCGCATGGTGCGGTCCACCCCGTAGCCCAGCTTGCGCGAGGCCTCCTGCTGCAAGGTCGACGTGGTGAACGGCGCGGCCGGCGAGCGCTTGCCCGGCTTCTTCTCCACCGCCTTCACGGTGAAGGACGCACCGACGCAGCCTTGGAGGAAAGCCAATGCCTCGGATTCGGTATCAAAACGTTTGGGCAGCTCGGCCTTCACGACGCTCTTCCCGTTCGCCAGGAAGTTCGCCGTGACCCGGAACGCCGACTTCTCCGTGAAGCCGAGGATCTCCCGCTCGCGCTCCACGATGAGCCGCACGGCCACGCTCTGCACACGGCCCGCGCTCAGGCTCGGCTTCACCTTGCGCCACAGGATCGGGCTCAGTTCGTAGCCGACCAGGCGGTCGAGCACGCGACGTGCCTGCTGGGCGTCCACCAGGTGGATATCGATCTCGCGCGGATTGGCGATCGCCTCCAGCACGGCCTTCTTGGTGATCTCGTTGAAGGTGATGCGCTTCACCTTGTCGTCGGAGAGCTTGAGCGCTTCCTTCAGGTGCCAGCTGATGGCCTCCCCTTCGCGGTCTTCGTCGGTCGCGAGCCAGACGGTCACCGCCTTGTTCGCTTCCTTCTGTAGTTGACTGAGCCGGTCCTTCTTGTCGTCCGGAATGATGTACGTGGGCTCGAAGCCGTTCTCCACGTCCACGCTCAGGTCGCGTTCGGGAAGGTCCCGAACATGACCATAGCTGCTCAGCACGGTGTAGCCTTCGCCCAAATACTTCTCGATGGTCTTCGCCTTGGCAGGCGACTCGACGATCACCAGGTCTCCAGCTTCCTTTTTGGCCATGCGTTCCGGAATTCGGGCGGCAAATGAAAGGCGATCTTCCGGGAAGAAGGCTCGCGGCACGACCGGCAAGGCCCATTCCCCTACGGGGAAGGTTTTTTGAACAGATGCCTCCTTCGAAGCGCTTTCATGGATAGCGGCCCGATCCGTGCTCCACAGCCCATGGTCATTTGCCCCAGCGGAGGTCGTAGTCCGCTACCGCGCTTTCCCCGCTGATCAGCTTGAACGCTCCGCCATCCCGACCCTGGCCCGCTGGCCGCGCCACAACACCGCTGATCGCCCTCGAAGTCCTAACTTTCAAACCGATCGGTCCCACCAGCCTGCATGCGCGTGTCCGAAGGAGCTAGCGGAAGCGGCTTTCCCGCTTGGACCGCTGCGATCGCTTTCGCGCTCGCGACGGGATGCTTCTTTCTCGTCTTCTTCTCCGTACGCGTCGGCGATCGTGACCCGCTGGTGATCCTGGGCAAGGACCTCGTCCTTGGCATGGAGAGCATGCCGTTGGACCCAGCGCATTCGGATACCTCCACGGCGCACTTTCCCGAACCGGACAAGACGACGGGATCTGTTCCCGAGCCGAACAGCAACGTGGCGGACAAAGCGCGAAAGTTCCTTCGGGCGAAGAAGACCGTCGGAACAACTACGGATCCGGCCTCTTCCGGAGCGGTGGCCCCATCCCGGGAACCGTTCCGCTCAACCGCAGCGATCGTTCTCCTGGCTTCCACCCTGCTCGGACTGGTCGCGTCCGTGATCCCCAAGCGAGGGGCCCGGTTCGCGGCAGTTGGGTGCGCGCTCGGTGGTCTGGTGTGCTCCGCCTTGCTGTTCATCGGTTCGAAGGAACTTCCCGTTCCGCTGGCTACCGGCCCCCACGGGGTGCTCACTGGGTCGTTCGACGTGGCCCCCGGGTCC
>JAGODO010000011.1 GCA_017998165.1 Flavobacteriales bacterium
TCTCCGGAATGGGGCGTTGGTGTGATGGAGTCGGACAATCGGTCGACCAGACCGATGGGAGCATGCGCGAGACCGGAAAGGAGGCGGATCACCACGACTTCCCCAAGGTGGTCGGGGTCAATGCCCAACCTCCAATGGGAAGGTGCGCACGTGCTGATCGATGCTGGTGTCGTCCAGCTCGCGCTTCATGAGCACCACATCGCTTACGCGCTGTTGTGCGGTGAACCCCTGCGGGGCGAGCATCGCCCAGGCCGCGTTGAACTGATCGGCCTTCAGGCCGGAGGCGATGGGCAGGCGCGCGTGCTCTGTCACATCAACCCCCAGTTTTTTTATGCGCCGGTTGGCGCGGACATGGTCCACCACGCGCTGGCGCAACGCCGCGATCGTGCCCTTCTCCGTCAGATCGACGTAGATGCACTTCCGGTCCTCGCTGTGCGCCATGCCGCCGAGGTTCAGGCCGAACGGCTGGAAGCCGCTGGTGCCGCGCGCGATAGCGTCCGCCAGTGGGCCCTCGTATTCCGGAGGCAGTTCCGCCCTGAAGAGCGGGATCCCCGGCATCTGGTAGGCCTCTTCGAACCTGCCGATGCGTTCGCGCAGCTGCTGGCGCCATTCCATCACACGGGCACCGGCGTGGCTTGCCGGGTCGATCACCAGCCGGTAATGGCAGGTGTAGACCAGTGTGTCGAAGAGCGCGAGCGCGTTCTGCGGCGACTTGCGAGGCATGAGGCAAAGGAATCACCGCTAGAGGACCAGCGGCATCACCCGAGGTGAACTTCTTCAACGATCCTTGATCAACGAATGCCGCCAAGTGCAACGTCCTAGCGCAGCTTGAGGATGAAGCTGCCCCCATTGCCGAACGCGACAAGGGAAACAGTGTAGTCCCCGGGTGGCCATCCGGTCAGGTCCAGCCATTGCTTCTCCTGCTCTTGACGGAAGAAGTGGAGTTGTGCTCCCTTTCCGGATGTGTCAACTCCGGAGCCGGGTCCGCCGGTGATGGTGCAGGCCGTTTCCGTGCCCCAAGCCGGGAATCTGGCCAGATGTGTTCCGGCGTGGTACGAACGCATCAGCCAGACGTCCGTGTTCCGCCCATGCGAGCCGAGCGTGGTGTCCGGTGCGTCCAAGTCGGACGGCACGGCGACCCCGTAGCGGCAGGTATCCGTGTTCAATTGTGGGATGACACGAGCAGCTTTCATCTCCTGGCTCCACAGTTCATCGAATTGGCGGGTCAATTCCGTGGTTCCCGGTTCCGCGTTCACGGCGCCATCAGGCCCAAAGCCTGCATCGTTCACAAGGAAGCGCCCCGGTCGGAACGGGAGAACGACCGGCGGTCTCCTCGTGCAGTCCGTGCGCATGCAACGATCGGTCACATCATAAGCTGCGTGTGGCAGGTAGGTGGATAATTCCACCACCATCGTATCGAGCTTCCGGACCACTACCAGGCGAACGTCCGGATAGTCCAGGCCCCGGGCCGGAGTGGCCATGAACGCGGGCGCACCGGGACGGAACAGCGAAAGCAGGCGCATGCTTTCCTTCGGCAGGTCGCGGATCGGGTATTGCGGTCGGATCATGTTCCACCACATCCCGCTCTGGATGTAGTAAACGCGGTAGTCCCCTTTCAGCGGCACCAGTACGCTGCTGTCCTCCACGATGGTGTAGCGCGCCCAATAAGGGTTCTGGTCGGGGTCAAGCCGTTGTGCACGCAACGGGGACATGAACAACGCGAGAAGGACGATAAAAGCTTGGCGCATGATGTTCCTATACACCGAAGTTGCAGGATCGTTCAGGATAGACGGTCGGGAATACGATCCGGATGCCTCGCACCTTTGTGCCATGAACCTCTTGCGAATCCTGCGTCTGCTTTTCAAAGGACCGACCCCGCAACAGATGGCCGCGCAGTTGCGCAAGCCGCACGGTTTTCTGGCGCGCAAGGTCGGTGAGCGCATGAACGCCGCGAACCGCTCGCTTTACGAGGGCGCGTGGGAAGCGTTGGACCTGCGTGATGGGTTGAGCGTGCTGGAGATCGGCTTCGGCAACGGGCTGTTCATGGATGACCTGTCGCGGAAAGCCAACGGTCTGGTGCTGCACGGGCTGGACTTCAGCGAGGAGATGGTGAAGGAAGCCACGGCCCGCAACCAGAAGCTCGTCGCTTCAGGTACGCTCACGCTCGTTCATGGCGCGAGCGACCACATGCCCTTCCCGGATGCCGCGTTCGATCGGGTCTTTTGCATCAACGTCGTGTATTTCTGGGAGGAACCTGCCCGCCACCTGAGCGAAGTGTTGCGTGTGCTGGGGCCTCAAGGCACATTCACCGCCGTGCTGCGCGCGCGTTCTGCGATGGAGAAACTGCCCTTCACACGTTTCGGGTTCACCATGTATGAACAGGCGGATTGGGAGGATGTTCTCCGCAAGGCCGGTTTCCGCACGTTGAGCGCAACTGTTCTGCAGGAGCCTGAGATCGAGTACGACGGTCAGCTTTACACCCCGGAGAGCCTCGTTGTCGTGGCCACGCGCGCATGATGGGCAGACTCCTTCAGAACCCGTTCTGCCCCCGCCTCCCGGCAGCCCGGATGATGGGATGACCTCTAGCTTCGTTCCTTGTTCCACCGACAGATGACATGAAGACCCGCGCGCTCCTTCTCCTGTTGCTTGATGCCGCAACGCTCAGCGGTGTTCCTTGTCACGCGCAGTGGACCACAACGAGCGCGCCGAACAGCGGTGCCCGGAAGGACGATATCTGCTTCATAGGTGCCGATACCGGTTGGGTGGCCGGTGGAGCTGACGGCTACATCCTGCGCACCTATGATGGTGGAGAGAGCTGGCAGACCGTGTACACCGGGCCGGACCACCTGCGCAGCATCGAATTCCCCACTACGCAGACCGGGTTCAGCGGGAGTGTGGACAACACATTCCTGCGGACGCTGGATGGTGGAGATACCTGGCAGGACATCACCGACTCCATCCCGGGGCCATCCAGCATCTGTGGGCTTTGCGCCGCTTCGCCCGATGTGATCTACGGCTGCGGTGTCTGGTTCGGTCCGGCCTATGTGATCCGCAGTACCGATGGCGGCATGAACTGGGACAAGACGAACCTGTCCAGTATGTCCAGCGCACTCATCGATGTGCTCTTCCTGGACCCGAACACGGGCTTCGCCTCGGGCAAGGCACAGCCACCATCGCTCGGGGGTGTCATCCTCGCTACCGTGGATGGAGGAGACACTTGGAGCGTACGGCACCTGACGGGCCACCACGACGACTATATCTGGAAGCTGCAGACGCCGGACAGCGTACACATCTACGGATCCGTGGAGTGCGTGGTGGGTACAGGAACGCGCATCGTGCGCTCGGGCGACGCCGGTGGGACCTGGGCCACGCAGGCCGTTACCCCCGCTGTTCCATACATGCAGGTGATGGGGTTCCTCGATACGTTGCAGGGCTGGGTGGGCGGCAACCAGGTGCTGCTGGAGACGCTGGATGGAGGGAACACGTGGCACAACGTTGCGCTCGATGCCGGTTATGACCGGTTCCACCGCATCAGTTCAACGGAAGCGTTCATGTGCGGGAACGGCGTGTACAAGTACGGTGGAACGCCGCTGGCCGCTGCGCCGATCGCCCCGGCACGGCTCGAATGGATCGAGGTCGGTCCGAATCCCGCTTCGGAGGAGATACGCGCCGTCGTACATGTGCATGCGCGCTCACAGGCCGAGCTGACGCTCTGCGCTGATGATGGCCGGATCCTGCGTACACTGTTCAAGGGCGAACTGATGAACGGCGAACGTCCTTTCACGATAGACCTCAAAGATGTCGCTGCGGGGAACTTCTATCTCTGCCTTCGTACGAACCAAGGACAAAGCACCGCAGTGGTCGTGAAGCGTTGAACGGCCAAGTGACGATCATGTTGGAACGAGTGCATCACCCTGTTGGTCATCCGGCCTTCTGGTAGCTATGGAGCACGAAACGCTTCCAGCCCTTTTTGTTCTTCGACTCCACGGCCCAGTTGAATCCACCCGTATCGTTGGGCCAGTACACCTGTCGTGCGTGCCCGGCATCCATGTCCGCCTCGAAGCACACGGCCTCCTTGTGGATGTCCTCCGCCGCCGTGAGCACCCCGGCGCTGTGCTTGCCATCCGAAGTGAACGACCAGAAGGACAGCTCGCCGTCCTTCACACCGAAGAGCGCATGCTCCATGTATACCGTCTTGCCGAAGTGCCATTCACAATCGAGCACGATGTACTTGCCGCCGAGCGATCCGGTGAAGGTGCGCGTGCATTCCACCTTGCCCATCGGTGGATCCGCCGTCGCCTGCCACCGGCCGATCAGCGGGGCCATCGGGCCGAGCTTCCCGCGTCCTTTTTTCCAGGTCATGAGGCCAAGTTGCGCAACTTTCGGCAGCGTTCATGCAGCATATTGACCATGAACCTCGTCCTCAAGGTGTCCTCCCGTTCCAATGCACAACGCCATGCGCTCACCATCGTTGATCCTCTGCACCGGTCTCATCGCCCTGCCCGCCCAGGCGCAATTGCTGGCGGGAGAAGTCCCGGATGGAGCCACTGCCTTGGACCTCGATATCCACATCGAACTGTCCACGCCCTTCACTGCGGACTCCGTTGCGCTGGAGATCGATTGCGACGACTTCTTCGACATCATGGTCACGCTCATCCACGGGCAGCCCGCCATTGATGCGCCCAATGTCGCCCTGTTCCGCATGATCGATGATGACCTGGACCTGTGCGCTGATGGCGTCCCGGACCAAAGCAGGCCACAGTACTACGATTTTGGTCAGCCGATGGACTGCAGTGGTGGCTTTGACTGGCAGGCGGACGATATCACCACGCTGGGCGATATCGGTTCGTTCACGGCCATCGGCCCCATGAGCATCGACAGTCAGTATGTGGCGTTCCGGCGCGGCGAAGAACTCGGCTGGATCCTCCTCTCGTTCGATCTGACCGGTCAAGCGCCCTGGCTTGAAGTTCATCGGGCGCTTTCCATCTGTGGCGGGTCAACGCCGGTGCCAACGACCGCATCCGGTCCGACCCTCGCGCTCCATCCCAACCCATGCGATGAACAGCTCATTCGTGTGGATGGCCCGGAACCATGGCGACAGTTGGAGCTGCTGGATGCGACGGGCAGGCCGCTGGCGCATTTCGGCGCTGCCACGCGCGTGATCCCCGCACCGGAGATCGCCGGAACATACTTTGTTCGGGCGACCGATGCGGATGGAAGGTGCGCGATGACGCGCTTGGTGCGGTATTGAAGCTTGGTCGCGCAGCACCCGTCACTTCAGTTCGAACGCTGAGGTATGCAGCTTCTTCATGTCTCCGCCCATGAATCCGAGTCTATAGACGCCAGATCTCAATTCCTTGGTCGCTGCCGGTGACCGGGCACTTGTCCACCAACGCAGTGGAGGCAGCATCACCTCGTGCTCGTTCCAATCGGCCCACGGCATGCCACAATCCATCTGGGCATCGCCCATCGGCAAACGTTCGGCCCAACCACTGTCCGATCCCATCTCGATGCTGAAGAACGGCATCCCGCTGGCACAGCCACCATCAAGCATCACCCGACCGCTGATGCTGACCCATACCGTGTCGGCGCTCACGCGTTCCAGATGAACGGTCTTCAGCGGTGGCTGCTGTGCCCAATACGCCGCCCATTCCGCCGGGGTCATGGGTGGTGGCGGGATTTGGGGCACGATCGGCGGAGCGGGCGGCGGTTGGTTGCGGTAGTGGTCCTCGAGTTCCGCAAGCTCCCTTTTGTATGCGGCGTCATCCTCGGCGATCAGTCGTTGTGCCAGCGTGCTCGCGGCTTTGACCTCCCAAGGGTCGGTCACGACAGTTCCCACCACATGATGCCCGTGCCTGAAGCGGAGTACCTCCGGCGTATCGCGCGCGCCGCGACAAGTAGCGCGGTCGATCAGCGGCTTCGGGTCTTCTGGGATATTGACGAGCATGGTGTCCGCGCCAGCGGTGATGACCAGGTATGACCCGGCCATGCCCTCAACGGGGTGATACACGACCCACTGCTCCGCGCCATCGCGGAAGAGCGGGCCGCCTTGCAGCGGCAGTGCCACTTCAGGTTTCAGCCAGCTAGCGTCCATGCCGAAGTAGGGCACGCGTTCGCGGTAGTGCTGAACCACGCTCACTTTCCGCTCCAAAGGCCGCAAGGCATCGAGGTCTTCGGCGAGCACGAAACAGAAGGAAGGAGGGCCGGGTTGAGCATACAGGCTCAATGGAACGAACAGGAAGAGAAGGACCTTTTTCACAATCGACAAAGAACTGACACGGTGAGCGCGCCGAACCGGTTCGACGGGCTCACCGTGACAGTTCTGGAGAGTTTTGACCAGGAGTTCGATGGGGTCAGGAAAGAGGTCCAGCAGTGGGGAGGATGCGCATCGCGAAGCGGTACACGCGAGATGGCGAAGGGTTCTACGGTCCGAACTATGAACTCCTGTTCTTACAACTTCATGCGCAGCCGCTCCTCTTCCAGATCGATCAGGTACAGTTCCTGTCGGATCAGCTCCTCCTTGACGCCCGGGTCGCGATCGATCTCCACGAGGTGCTGCCGCCGGCTTTCGAGCATCTCCAGCACCACCTTCAAGGTGTGCTCGTTCTTCGGATCGAAAGCGCCGGTGTTCGCCTTGCCCTCCCAGTGTACGATCATCTGCCGCAGTCCCGCGTGCTCCGGACTTTCAGGATGAACATTCTCCCGCAGGAAGCCGAGCGGCAGACCTGCCAGGAAGAGCGTTGGTAGCTCCATCAGCGGCCAAGATCCGTGTCGTCTTGCCGTTGAACTGTCCGAAGCGCCGTTCAACCAGGGACACCTACGCGATCTCTTTGCTCCGGCGGACAAAGTACATTTCCATCTCCCCTTTGCCCTTGGCCTGCACCTTGCCACGCGGTGTGAAGTGGAACAGGCTTCCAGCCTGTTCACGAACAAGCGCGTAGGTCGCCTCGCTGATGTTGACCTCTCCGACCTCCCCCGATGATTCCATCCGGCTGGCCGTGTTCACCGTGTCGCCCCAGATGTCGTACTGGAACTTCTTCACACCCACGATGCCCGCCACGACCGGGCCGGTATGGATGCCCGCGCGCATCTGGAAGGCGGGCTTCCCTTGCGCTTCGCGCTCCGCCTTGTATCGCCGCATGAAGTCCTGCATCTCCAGTGCGGCCATCACGATGTGGCACGCGCTGTCGGCCGTGGGCGCCGGCAATCCTCCGGCGGCCATATAGCTGTCACCGATGGTCTTGATCTTCTCCAGGTCGTGCCGGGACATGATCCCGTCGAACGCCTTGAAGCAGGTATTGATCTCGGCCACCAGTTCCTGCGCGCTCATTTGCTCGCTCATGGACGTGAAGCCCTTGAAGTCCGTGAAGAGGATCGATACGTTGTCGACATCCCTTGCCTGGGCCTCGCCCTTGTCCTTCAGTTCTTGCGCGATCTCCGAAGGCAGGATGTTCAGCAACAGGTCCTCGCTCCGGTCCTTCTCCCGCTCCACGGCCTTTTTCGCGCGCCGGGTGTATCGCAGATTGTGCCCCAGCCCACCGGCTACCAGCAGTACGCAGATACCGAAGAACATGAACCCGCGCTTGCGCATCTGCTCGGCGGTCATCGCACGTTCGTGCCGTGCTTGGAGCTCGCGCCGTTCCTGTTGCGCCAGCAGACTATCGGCGGCCTGTTGCTCCTTCAGGTCCAGGTAGATCAACTTCCGTCGGCCTGTTTCACTGGTCAGGCTGTCCAGTAGCGTCCCGTATTCCAAGCGCGCTGCCAGCGCTTCCCCCGATCGTCCTGCGCGCTGGTGGATCTCGTAGCGCAATTGGGCCATATCCGTCCGCGAGCGCAGGCTCAGACTCGCACCATCGGGCCCGGCCTGCAGCGATGTGATGACCTTGAGCGCTTCGGGGAGCCGCCCCAGTTCCATCAGGCTTCGGGCCATGGAGCACGCCGCGAACGCTATGCGGTCCAGGAACCTGCTCTGCTCCGCCATCTCCATCGCCAGCTTGTCGTAGTGCAGCGCACTGTCCATCCGGTGCGCGGCCCTGAAGTCCTGGGCGATGGACACATAGAGCACGCTCAGGTCACCGGGCACCGCATCCTCCCCCTCCAACGCGCGTGCTTCGGCGAGCGCGGCGCGCCAGCCTGACGTATCGCCACGCTGGCGCATCAGGCCCCCCAGTTCGAGCAAGGGAATGATCCCCCGTCCAGGCACCTGGCCGCTCGCGTAGGCGATCACCGCATCTCGGTAGTACGTGATCGCGCTGTCCACCTGCTGCAGATCGGCATGGATCAGCCCCATATCCGCCAGCGCATCCCCGAGATAGCGGAACCCCATTTCGTCCTCACCTCGGGTCCTGAACAACGCGATACTCGTGTTGTAGTGGTCGATGGCAAGGGCATAGTCGCCCAGGCCGAGGTGCGCGGAGCCCAGCCCGTTGTGGTTCGTCGCGATGAAGAAGGTGTCCTTCGCCGCTTCACTCGCCTTCAATCCATTCTCGAGCAGGGCGATGCCTTCAGCGATGAGGCCCCGATCCATCAGCTTGGGGGCCATCTGCGAGTTGGCGAAGACGATGCGCTCCTGGTTGCCGATGGCCGTCCACAGGTCCAGCGCGCGTTGGAACCAGGCCAGGGTGCTGTCCATGTTCTCCGGACCCCAATGCGAGCGTCCCCAATTCCACAGGCCGCTGCCCTTCTTCGTCTGGATGTCGTAGTCGCCCGCATGGCCGTTCGCGAGCAGACTATCGGCCAGGCGGATCACCATGGGCGCAAAGCGTTCGGCCAGCTCCAGGTCCGGTGAGCGACTCAGCCACCAGGCCATCTCCAAGCGCTTCAGCCCGTCCTGTTCCTGGGGTAATGCCTGCTGGAGCGAATCCACGTTGATGGCGTACTGCGCGGACAACCCCGAACCCAGGACGATGGACACGGACAGCAAGAAGGCGCGTGCGGAACTCAGGGTGCGGACAACAGGGAGTCGCATGGGGCTTCGTGCGTTGGGCTTGATCGCGTGCTTGCTCAATGCCGGGCCACTTGCGCAGTGGCGCGCGCACCATCGCGGTCCGCTATCACCAGCGTGTAGATACCGGGCACGAGTTGGCGCAGGTCCACCTGCGCGGTGCTTCCGCTCATGACCACGAGGCGTTCCTGTTGCACAGCACGACCGCTGGCGTCCAAGACCGTCACGGTAGCGTTTGCCGCCATACCTGTCGGTACTGCGAAGTTCACCACATCGTTCGTCGGGTTCGGATAGGCGCTGAGCTCGATCCCGGTTGGCGGCATGGCCACAACGCCCGTGCTGATCTCACCGGTCCAGCGGCAGAATTGCGTCACAGTCGGGTTGCCGAAGCCCATGTCGATGGTGGCGGTCACCAGCTCGGCGAGCGGGTACGACTGCCCGGGTACGTAGTAGAGGTAGCTGTCGTAGGTGTAGTCCATGGTGAAGAGCGCGAGCGAATCCTGCATCACGTTCTGCAAGTGGATGCGCAGTACGTTGGATACCGTGCCCCAGGGCATGATCACGGTGCCGTACCCATCGGCATGGCCGCTCACCGTTCCGCTGCGGAAGACCTCATTGTCATCGTAGGTGAACTCGGCGGCGTGCGGTGTGCTCCACATGCTGCCCATGGTGCAGGGGAAGGCCAGGTACTTGGGCATGGGCGCATTCACGATGAGACTGGTCCCGTCGTCGCTACCGGCGAAGGAGATGCCATCCGGCGTGACCTCGTAATAGGTGGTCACCGGGCTGCTCAACTCAGCGACGGTGGCGTCGGGGAACTGGTCGCCGTTGATGGTGGAGGAGGGTGACACCATCTCCAGCACGTCGATGCTGTCGGTAGAGAGACCTGTGAGGTCCCAGGTCTGCAGAGCGCCCGCGTTGCCGGGATCCACGTATTCCCCATCGTAGTGGAGCGTGTATTGCGTGCCGATCACGGGCGCGTTCGTGGCGAAGGTGAGCGTGGGCTGCGCCTGCGCGTTCAAGGCGAGCGCGAGCGCGGCGAGGAGGGTCGAGGTCTGTTTCATGGATGTTGTGTTCGTGAATGTGCATGGGACGGCCATGCCCGTTCGTTGTTACAGTCGGTGAGAGGCTCCGGTCGCAATGGATCCGTATCGATCCGACGGAAGTGTCAATGCTGTGCGGGCGGTATCGGTGCCGGCACCACGTTCTCCACGGGTTTCGTGGACCGCAGGTAGGTGAAAATGGCGTGAACGTCCTCGTCCTTGATGTTCTTGTAGTTCTCCCAAGGCATGGGTGGCAACAGTGGGCGCGAGCCTTCCAAGCCCTTGTAGAGACCATGCGTGATGGCGCGTTTGAACTGCTCCTCGGTCCAGTTGCCGGTACCGGTGGCGTCACTGGTGAGGTTGCCGCTGAACGACGTGCCCCACGGCCCCACCATGGTGGTGCCGTTCATGCTGAACAGCACCCAGTCCTTGAGGACCTCGTCGTTCACCGGTGGCACCGGTGCATCAGCGGGATGACCGCTCAGGATCCGGTCCGGATCGTTCATGGGGCCGTGGGGTCCCATGATCTTCGGCGTGTGGCAATCGTTGCAGCTCATGATCTCCACGAGGTATCTGCCGCGCTCGACGAGTTCGAGGCGTGTGGGCTGCGGACGTTCCGGCGCTGGCTGCTCCGGCTTGGTGCAGCTCGAACCGATGAGGGTGAGGAGGACTGGCGTGAGGACGGGGAGAAGGCGCATGGCGTTGGGTTTCTTTTTGCGCCGCGAAAGTGCCCGTGCGTCCAGGCCTGCGCGTGGTCCGATGGCATGAACAGGAACAACGGATGCATGAACCGGAAGCAGTGGTCGAGTGCGTCAGGAGCAGGGGCAGGAGCAGCGGCAGGAGGCAGGGGCAGGAACAGGAGCAGGAGGCAAGTGCCCCTGCCTCCTGCCCCTGCTCCTTGTGCTGCTCAGCGGTCCAGCCAGGCCTTGAACTCGGCCGAGCGCTCCACGCTCACGATGCTCTCTTCTTCGGGCTGCGGCTCCAGCAGCACTTTCACACGGCTCTTGCTGTAGGGCACCATGCTCTTGATGGCCGGGAACGAAACGATGAGCTGGCGGTTGATCCGGAAGAAGGTGCGTGGATCCAGCTCCGAGGCGATCTTGTCCATGGTACCGTCCACGATGTAGCGGCGGTTGTCGGTGCTCACCAGTTTCACGTAGCGCCCTTCGCTCTGGAAGAAGGCCACCTGGTCCACGGGAACGGAACGGATCTGGCCGCCGCTGGCCACCATGAAGCGCTCGCGGAACGCCGGCTTGCGCATGGCACTGAGCTCACGCAGCACACCGGGGTCGATGCCGAAGCGGCGCTTGAGCAGCGCGACCTTGTCCAGGGCCTGTTTCACTGCATCGAGCTCGATGGGCTTGAGCAGGTAATCGATGCCATTGGCCTGGAAGGCTTGGATGGCGTACTTGTCATAGGCCGTGGTGAAGATCACCGGGGCTTCCACCGCGGTGCGGTCGAAGATGGTGAAGCAGAGGTCGTCGCCCAGGTGGATGTCCATGAAGATCAGGTCCGGCCGTAACGCGGCGATGCCTTCTGCGGCGTCCTCCACGTTATCGGCCATGCCGACCACGCGCAGGCCGGCATCGGCCTCTTCAAGTAGACGCACCAGACCCTGTGCGGCGGGTGCTTCGTCCTCTACGATGTAGGCGGTCATGGTTCCTGTGAAAGTATGGGCACGGCGGCGGTATAATACGGATCGCTCACGGTGAAGGTCGGCTCGGTGGCGCCCAGCATGAGGTAGCGGCGCCGGATATTCTCCAGCCCGGTGCCGGTACCGGCCTCCTTGCTGCTGCGTGGCAGCAGGTCGTTGCGCACGATCAGGCGGTCCTCTTCCACCGTGATGGTGATGTGCAGCGGATGCGCCGCGCTGATGACGTTGTGCTTGATCGCGTTCTCCAGCAGCATCTGCAACGTGAAGGGCGGCAGGTATCCGCCCAGCGCGTGCGCCGGTACGTCCACCTTCACCTGCAGGCTCTCTCCGAAGCGGATGCGCTGGAGGAACAGGTAGTGGTGTACCAGCTCCAGTTCCTCCTGCACCGGAACGATCGTCCGCTCGCGCGAGGTGAGCACCTTGCGGTAGAGCGCGCTGAAACTGCTCACGAACTCGCGCGCCTTCTTCGGCTCGGTCTCCACCAGGGTATACAGCGTGTTCATCGCGTTGAACAGGAAGTGCGGGTCGATCTGGCTTTTGAGGGTTTCGAAACGCGCCATCAGGTTCTCCTGGTGCAGCAGTTCATTCTCTTCCAGCAGGCGTTCCTTGTCGCTTTCCAGAACGAGCGCGGCGCGCTTTTTCGCCAGGTATTGCCGCCGGTATTGCATCACCAGCACCACGGCCAACACGCCGATCACGGCCAATGCGCCCCAGGCGATCCACGAGCGTTGCGCACGCAGGGCGTTCACTTCGGCCTCGGCCTTGGTCAGCGCCAATTCCTTCTCCATGCGCTCCACGTCGAACTTGGACCGCGTCTCGGCCAGGGCCTCTTCGCTCAGGATGCTGGCCAGGGAATCCTTCACCTCGATCAAGCGTTGGGATACCTGCAAGGCCGCATCGGTGTTGCCAACGCCTTTGTGGTAGCGTACGCGATCGGCGAGCACGAGCTCCAGCAGGTCGCCAGCGCCGAGCTCCAGGGCAAGTGCCTGAGCCTTGTCCAGCAATGCGGGGACCTCGTCCCAGCGCTTCTGCTCCATGTACACACCCGCCAAGGCTTCGTACGTCCGTGCCTCCAGTTGCGGGAAGCCGGCAACCGGTATGGTGTTGAGCGTGGCCAGCAGGTTGCGTTCGCTTTCCGCATGGTCCTTCCGCTTGCCGTGCGCAAGGGCCGTGTTGAAGAGGATGTTGCACACGGTCATGCTATCACCGGCCGCCTCCGCCATGGGCAAGGCCTTGCCGTACCAGAACAG
This sequence comes from Flavobacteriales bacterium, assembly GCA_017998165.1. Classification (GTDB taxonomy): domain Bacteria; phylum Bacteroidota; class Bacteroidia; order Flavobacteriales_F; family PHOS-HE28; genus PHOS-HE28. The sequence goes on from JAGODO010000011.1 coordinate 12,892, forward strand.
GGCACTGTCCAATCGGCCGGAAGAGGTCTCAATGGCCCCGAGCGCCAAAGGCACAAGGGAGTTGCGGTCCGCTGGCCGCGCCTCCGAGAGCGCATACACCTGCACCAGTTCGTAGCGCGCCTTGTCCATCTCGCCCCGGTCCATGTAGATGATGCCGATGGCCAGCTGCGCTTCGATCAGCCCTTTGCCATCCTTGAGCGAATCCGCCATCCCGTATGCGCGCACCTGCGCGTCCAGTGCTTCATCCAACTTGCCCAGCAAGCGCAGGGCGTGGCCTTTGAAATTGTACAAGCCCACGCGCAAGAACGGATCCTGCCCGGAGGCAGGAAGCGCGAGCAAGGAGTCGATATGATGCAGGACCGTTTCCGGCGATCCCGAACGCAACATGGCCCCCAGCTCTTCGAGTTCATTCGTGACGGCCGCCGAACGCTCCTGCGCAGGGAGCGTTGACGAAAGAACAAGTGAAAGGAGCGCGAGCCGTATGCGGAGCAGGGTCATTGGCCAAATCTCAGCATACGCGCGCATACCCTTCGCATGCGAATGACATGAACCGGCAGGATAGAGGCACGAACCGGAAGCCCCCCGGCGCGGCGCGCTCCCGCATGGCAGGCACGCCCTTCCGGTCCATGCTCCGCTTTTTCCCGTTGGTGCCATTGCAGTGGAGAAGGGCGATGGGGCGGTTCCAGTTTCGCCCCCGTAAAACGCAACCCATCCACAACATGAACCTCCGTTTACTCCCGTTCGTCGTCCTCACCCTGGCCGCCATGCGCACGCATGCACAAGGGGAATGGACACAAGCCCTGCAAAGCAGCGCCCCCACCATCGAGGGCGGCACCGTCACCCGCATCTGCCCGGACAACGGCGTCGTGAGCCTCGGCTACTACCGCGACCAGGCCATCTTCGATGACCATGCACTACCTGGCGGCTTCCCTGCTCAGAACGTGGTCTTCGTGGTCAAACACGACCAGGCCGGCGTCGTGGAATGGACCCGCTCCATCACCAACACCGACCCGAACGATTGGGTGGTGGGCCATGGTATGGACGTGGACAGCGAGGGCAACATCATCGTCGGCGGCACGGCCATCGACACCATCCTGGTGGACGGCGCATACGCCACCCATGTGGCGAACGCGCAGGGTACGGAAGCCATGTTCATCATCAAGTTCTCGCCCACCGGTGCCGTGCTCTGGAGCGTGGATGTCGAATCCACGGCCTTCGGTTCCGAGCTGATGTCGTTGGTGGTGGATCCTTCGGACAACGTCTGGTTCTGCGGCCCGATCTCCAGCGCGGCGAGCAAGGCGTTCAAGCTGAACGGAGCAACGGGGATCGAAATGGTGGAGACCGGCGTCATTCCCGGCCAGGTCCGGCAGATCGATACCGATGCCGCGGGCAACGTGTACGTGCGCGGTCAATCGCTCACCAACTTCACCTTGAACGGTGTGACCTGTCCGACCAACACCGCGATGGAGGGTGACATGACCAACTGGACGGGGAAATTGAACACCAACGGGGTCGCCCAATGGTTCCATGTGCCGGACCAGGGCCACTTGGGCTTTTCACCCTGGCAGAACGCGAACCAGGCCGCAGCACCCGACGGCCATTGCTACGTGGAGGCCTATGACGATATGCGCATCAACGGCGACACGCTGTCCGAGGGTGCGAACGCGCGCGGACTCTACCTGCTCGACGCCAGCGGTACACCGGTGTGGTGGACCCGCCTGAATCGCAGCGGCATGGTGCAGGTGGACGACATGACCACCGATCCCTTCGGCAACTGCTGGGTGAGCGGAACGTGCGCCGGGGTGATCGACCTGCTCGATACCCTCGTGGAGCACACCGGCTTCTTCGCCTTCCACATCGGTGTGGATGGACGTGTGCTGCAACGCGTGTTCGGCCCACCCGTCTTGCACGCTTACTCGGTCGACGCGGTCGCTGATGAGGCGGTCTTCGGTGGTGAGTACAGTTCCACCATCAGCTTCGGCGAGCACGAGGTAACCGACAACTTGCGCGGTCTCTTCGTGGCGCGGTATTCATACCCATCGGACGTGAGCGTGTCCGACCGCACGTCCTCTCCGGCGTTCTCCGCGTTCCCCAACCCCGCACAGGACCACGTCCGGATGGCCGGCCTGCCCCTTGGAGCATTCACCATGGAAGTGCTTGATGCGCGAGGTCAGGTCCTGCAACGGATCGACCGCTTCAACGCGCAGCAGGATGCGATCGACCTGGCGCCCCTTCCGGCGGGTCCGCTGTTCGTCCGTGTGCGCACCGCAGCTGCCGAAGCCTGCGTCCGCATCATCCACCTTCCCTGATACTACCGGAATTCTCCTCACCCATGGAAAGCGTCCACATGCAACGGCAAACAGTCATCCGGACACCCGATCAGCGGCTGCGTGTGTTCGTCAGTTCCACACTCGAGGAATTGAAGGCTGAACGCCTGGCCGCGAAGAAGGCCATCAGTGACCTGCACTTGACCCCGGTGATGTTCGAACTGGGCGCACGGCCTTATCCGCCCCGCGATCTGTACAGCTCCTACCTCAGCCAGAGCCATGTGTTCATCGGGATCTATGGCGACAACTATGGATGGATCGTGCCCGGGTTGGACATCTCAGGCCTGGAGGATGAGTTCCGACTTTCGGCCGACCACCCACGCCTGATCTACATCAAGCGCCCGGCGCAGCAGCGCGATGAGCGACTGAAGGCGTTGGTCGACGAGATCAAGAACTCGGGCATCTCGTGCAAGTTCTTCTCCGAGCCCGGGGAACTATCGGAGCTGATCGGGAACGACCTCGCGGTGCTGCTCACGGAGCGGTTCGAGCAGGGTGGTAGTCCCGATGGACCCGCCCCGGACCGCGCCGGAATTCCCGCCGCGGCCACACCCCTCATCGGTCGGGAGGAGCAGGTCGAGGCCATCAACGAACTCCTTCGCCCCATGGCGACACGTCTGGTGACGCTCACCGGCGCAGGCGGTATCGGGAAGACCAGACTGGCGATGGAGGTCGCACAGCGAATGGGACCAGCGTTCCGCGACGGCGTGTACTTCGTTCCACTGTCCTCTGTGAACGATGCGGATCGGGTTCTGCCCACGGTGGTGCAGTCCATTTTTCCCGGCGAGCTCGGCGCGCAAACACCCTTGGAGCTGCTCAAGCGATCGTTCGGCGACAAGCAGGTGCTTCTGGTGCTCGACAACTTTGAACAAGTGATCCAGGCTGCGGTTTCACTGCGCGAACTCACTCGCGCCTGTGCGGGTTTGAAGATCCTCGTCACGAGCCGCGAGGTCCTGCGCCTCTCCGGTGAACAGGAGTTCCGCGTGCCCATGCTCGCACTGCCGGACGTGAAGGGCGCAGGACTTGCGTCCTCGGAGGTGCGGACGCGGATCGCCGGATCGGCCGCCGTTCAACTGTTCGTTCAACGCGCGCAGGCGATCGATCCGGCGTTCGACCTTACCGAACAGAACGCCGCGACCATCGCCGGGATCTGTGTGCGCCTGGATGGCTGTCCCCTGGCCATCGAGCTGGCGGCCGCCCGCATCCGGATCCTCACGCCGCAGGCCATTCTGAAACACTTGGGCCGAAGCCTGGCCGTACTGAGCAGTGGCAAGCGCGATGTGCCCGAACGGCATCGCACGTTGACGGCCACCATCGATTGGAGCTACCAGCTGCTTTCCCCCGACGAGCAGCGCTTGCTCTGCGGCCTGGCGGTCTTCACCGGCGGATGCACCTTGGAAGCGGCGAACCTGGTGACGTCGAACAGCCCCGTACCCTTGGGCGAACTGCCACGCATCGCGATGTATCTCTATGACCCGGCGATCCCGATGGAACCCTTCCCGGAGGTGCCGCTCGACCTCATCGAGCGCATGGAGTCGCTCGTCGCGAAGAACCTCATCTATTCCGAGGAACGCGCCGGGACCATGCGCTTCCAGATGTACGCCACTATCCGGGAGTATGCCGCCCAGCGCGCGGCCGAGAACGTGATGCAAGGATCCCTCGCGGAGAACCATTGCACGTACTTCCTGCGGCTGGCGGAACAACTGTGGCCCACACTGCGGGGCCGCGAAGCGATCCACAGCTACCAACAGCTCGACCATGAGCTGGACAACCTGCGCCAAGCCTTGGCTTGGGCCTTGGAGAATGCGCCGGCCTTGGGCCTGCGGATCGCGTTGGCGCTCGGGGAATATTGGGATACGCGCGGCATGCCCGACGAACAGATCCAGTGGACAGAGGGGGTCCTGAAAAAGCTGCCGACAGGAGATCCCGTGGCAACGGCGATCGCGCGGATGGAACTGGCCCGTGCGGCCTTCCGCCGAAGCGACCTCGAACGTTTTGCGGTCCTCACCCGGGAAGTGACCGCCACCGCGGAAGAGCTGGGGAACACGTATTTGACCCTGGATGCCCTGATGCGCCGGAGCAAGTTGGCCGCCTATGGCATCGGTGTGGAGAATATCATCCCGCTCATGCAGGAAGGGCTAGCGATGAGCAAGCGGTCGGGCTATACCATCGCCACCATCGAATTCCTCCACAACCTGGCCGCCGTGGCCAATTTCGGCGGCCGACCGGCTGAAGCGGTCGCCTTGTGCGACGAGAGCCTGGAACTCGCCACGCGACTGGGGGCCACGCGCTGGGAAGCCATTTCCTACGCCATCCGCGGCTTCGCCCAGCTGAGCCTCGGCCAGCTCGATGCCAGTGACGAGAGCCTCAATGCCGCCCTCCAATGCTGCAAGCGTATCATGGACGATGCGCAGGTGATCTATCCTTTGCTCGGGAAAGCGCAGCTCGCGCTCGCCCGGGGGTCCACCGCCGTGGGGGTCGAGCTCATGGGCGCCGTGGAGCGGTTCTGCGAACGCAAAGGCACCACCATCATTCCTGCCGTCCTGCAACTGGTCGCGGTGAGCCAGAATACCATGAGAGCACAGGTCGGGGACGCTACGTACAAGCGCTTGCGCGGCATCGGTCGGGAGCTCCAACTGCGCGAGGCCATGGAGCTGGCGGAGCGCAGGGCCTTCGACGCGGCTGCGTGATCCGCGGGATCTGTGGCTACTCGAAAGGCGGGCTCCACTCGAGCTGATCTGGACCGGTTGCCTATCACCACGGCCCGTTCCTCTTCACGTGCACCATCGAGTCACCTTCCAGGCGATACAGCCCGCCACCTCCACCGAACCACATGCGGCCTTCCCGGTCCTGATAAATAGTCTGCACAGCGAGCACACCAAGGCCCTGCTTCGTGGAGTAGTTGCGCAATGAACTGCCATCGAAACGGTAGACGCCATAGCCCTCGGAACTGAACCAGATGTTACCCTGCCGATCCTCGAACAGGGTCCACACCTCGTTGTTGCCGATGTCGTTCGGGGCGCTGAACCGCATCACCGAACTGCTGTCAAGCCGCACCAGTCCAGCGTTCATCGAGCTGATCCACATCCCATCCTTGCTGTCCGGCAGGATGCAGGCCAGCTCGTCGTCATCAAGACCTTTCGTGGTGATCGGGCGTGGAAAGGAACGACCATCATAGCGGAAGGCACCGGCCTCCCGGGCGGCGAACAATAGATCGCCGGTGCGGTCCTGGGTGATGCAGGTCACCCAGTATCCCTGTGCATCCTGCTCGTTGTTCGCCAACAGGACCAGGGGTATGAATGCTCTTCCATCAAAGCGGCAAGGTCCGGCCGCTGTGCCCACCCAGATGGTGCCATCGCGCGCCCCGAAGATGCTCCAACACCCGTTGCTGGGCAGGCCATCCTTCGTCGTGTAGGTGGCGAACGTCTGTCCGTCATAGCGGGACACACCGCCGTCGGTCGAGATCCAGATGTGCCCATTGCGGTCCTCAAGGATGCCGGTGACCTGTGAGCCCGCAAGGCCATCATCGGTATTGAACACCTCGAGCAGCCCGGCTCCCGACCCGGGGTCGTAACGGTAGATGCCATCGCCGTTGGAGCCGAACCAATAGCGTCCTTGGCTGTCCTGGAAGATGCGGCGCACATACTCCGTCAGCTGGCCATCGCCATGCACTTCCTTTCCCGCGGCGATGGGCACATCGCGTTGGGCATCTGCGTACGCTTTGGCATGCTCCGAACCTATGGAAGGAGCTTGTCCGCAAGCGATCAGCAGCATCGCCATCAGAAAGAACGACATGCATCTCATCGTGCCAAGGTCGGCATTGGCCCCTTCGGCCGCGAACCTGCCTGCCGGCAGGCGGGGCGGAGTGGTCCTAGGTCTTGAAGTGCTGGTGCAATAGGCCAAGTACTTGGGAGATCACTCAACCCTTGCTGATCACGGATCGAGCGAGCGCTTCAAGGATCATGGTCGCACGCGCGCTTGCTACTCGCTGGTCGAGATGGCCGGCGATCGCCTCGTCGAAGCCTTTTCTCTTGAGCAGGTGCCCGAACTCTTTCTTCAGGTAGGTGCTCACTTCCGGCGGCGCTTCCAGCAGTTCATCCATCAACCCCAAGCGACTGTCCAGAATGAAGACGATATCCTCGAAGTCCTTGCTGGTTCGCATGTCGCCGCCTCGGCTCTTGAACGCCTCCAACTTCGTGGCCAGGAAGTAGGGCGCGGTCAATAGCTTGATCAGCGAACCATCCGGCAATGCATGATCAACAGCGTGCTCCATACCGGGCACATACCATTTGTTGGTGGGGCCGATCGCCGGAACATCCGTGGGCATGATGTCCACCATCACGCCGTGGTAGCGGTAGCGGCACATGATCTTGTCTTCAGGCGAATGATGAAAGCCCAGCTCCCGCAGCCGAACCTCCAATCGCTCGTATTCCGCATAGGTCGAAACGACGATCACCAGATCGATGTCCGATGTGGGTCGCGGAACGTCCGCACCAGGGTCGTTGGCGTAGAGACTGATCACCGAACCGCCCACGAAGACCACCTGATCACGCAGATCTTTCAGCCCATCGGCCACCAGTTGCACGGCCTGTATGTTCACCGCATCGCGCATCACTTCAAGCGTTTGGTCAGTTCCTTGGCGGCTTCGGTGCGCTCGCGCGTACGGCCCACGCGGAGGGCATCGGCCAATGCCAACAACTGGTACAGTGCAGCATCTTGCAATGACGCCTCCACGGCTCCAGGATAGAGTGGCTGGATGCCTTGGCCCTTCGCCGATCCTTTGGCTGATGGCCATACGTACGGCTCAACGCTCAGGAACTTCGCGGCCAGCGGCGCGGCGGAATGCGCGGTGGGCACGCCCCGCACCGAACCGCCCGGCCGCACCGGGAATACATAGGGCAAGCCATGCTGCAAGAAGTCCAACAGGTTTCCCTTGGCCACCTTGCGCCGGGTCGCATCCAAAAGACCAGCCATGGCCGAACGCTTCAAGGAATTGCTGACCTCGGCGGGGCTCAAACGCAACGCCGAAGCCAGTTCGCGCGCCAGCCATGGCTCGCTGCCCAAGGCCACGATCTTCAATAGCACCGCAAGATCCTGCGGCCGCATGCCCTTGTGCTCGTTCATGATTTATGATTCGTGAATCGCAAATCTATGGGTTGGAACGCGATCGGGCATCGTGGAGTTGCTCAACCCTTCCCGAACACCGCGCTCCGGTGGTACTCCTGGTACTCGGCTTTCGGGCCGGCGGCCTCCGCCGGAAGGGTCAGTGGCTTCCCTTCGTAGGTTTTGAAGTGCTGGGCCACGGTCCTGCCTTCGGCAGGCAGGTGCGTCAGCAAAGTGCCCTCCTACCTTGTGCACATGTGCTACGGAACACAATTGGTCCTGGAATTCGATGAGGGCTTGAAGCAGAAGAACCGCAAGACGGTGGATCGCCTGCGCAAGCTTCTCGTGCAGGATGCGAGCCTTGGAAAACGGCACTATGCCACTGCGTTCGCGCGACCGTTCTGGCCGGTGATCACCGCCGAGCACCCCGAGGAAGCCGAAGCCATGCAATGGGGCCTCGTGCCCGCGTGGGTGAAAGAAGATCCCAAGGATTGGCTGCGCAAGGCACCTACGTTCAATGCGATCAGCGAAACGGCCTACGACAAGCCCAGCTATCGAGGGGCCATGAACAACGGACGCCGATGCCTCGTACCCGTCACCGGCTTCTTCGAGTGGCACCATCTGGGCAAGCTCACCTATCCGCACTTCATCAAGGTGAAAGGAGAGGAGGTCTTCTTCCTGGCGGGTATCTATGAGAAAGGCACCTACAGCATACTCACCTGTCCGGCCAACAGCCTCATGGCCGAAGTACACAACCAGAAGAAGCGCATGCCGGTGATCTTGCCGGTGGAATTGGAGGAGACCTGGTTGCGCGCAGGACTTTCCAAGGAAGAGGTCCTTGCGCTATGCGTGCCCTATCCGGCGGATGACATGGAGACCTGGACCGTAGGCCGCGGCATTACAGCACGTGGTCAAGATCCGAATACGCCTCAGGCTTCCGTCCCGGTGGAGTATCCAGAACTCGCTGGTGCCAGCTGGCTGCATGCAGGAGGATCTCCTGCTGCTTCCACACCTTGATCACCGGGCGCACACGATCGCGCATGCCATAGAGCACGGTGCCGAGCTTGAAGCTCCACTTGCGATCCACGATCGGGAACTTGATGAAACGCTGATCGATGTAGGCCTCGTCGCCCACCTTGAAGCGGGCGAACTTCTCGATGCCGAGGATCACATCCGCATGCGGGATCGCAGGGGCCGATCTCCAGGGAGCGCGTTCTATGGGTGTCAGCCAATAGACCCAGTTCGTTCCGCGCATTTCGTAACGATCCACGCGATGCAGGTGACCGCTCCAAGGAACAATGGCGCCAACGCGGAATGGGCGCACGGAGCGATCGACGGATTCCATGGCAAGTGAGGATCCATAATGTAGGGCGCTGGCCTTACTTCCCGTACACCTCCCTCCGGTGCCACTCCAGGTATTCGGCCTTCGGGCCGGCGGCCTCGGCGCGTAAGGCCAGTGGCTTGCCTTCGTAGCTCTTGAAGTTCTGGTTCACGGTCGCTTCGGCGAAGTGGTCGTGGAGCGAAGGGGCGCAGACAAGGCGTAGCTCGGTATCGAAGGTGATGAGGCCGCGATCGAAGGCTTTGTCGTTGAGGGCGTTGAGGGCGATGCCGTTGCGCTCGTCGTAGCGGCTGTCCTCGCGCTCGGACCAGGGGACGATGTGCGAGGCCACCAGCAATTGCTCGATGGCCAGACCGGTCACGGCGCAGCGACGGCCGTAGTGGTTGAGGACCACATCGCGGAAGTAGTCATGGCCAAGAGTATTCCGCTCAGCGCTACATTCACAATGACCAAACTCCGACAGATGACCTCAAACAGCATTCGTCCCACACTACTTCTGCTCTTGGCAATTGGCGTTTCACCGTTGAGCGCTCAAGAGGTGCTGGAAAGGGCGATAGTCGTACCGGCGAACGTTGATAGCTTGATTGCAAGCGAATCGAGATTTGCGGCAGCTGATTCGGTTCCGCCGCCCAAAGGCAAGACCTGGTTCGCTTACAGTCCGGGTAAGGGTGACATCCTCTTTGTTGCAGGGCATGCAACCACGCAGATGCGCGAAGGCCGAATGAAGCAACCCGACTCGGGCACCGGCTCTTTAGCCGTGGTGCTCAATCAACTCCGGGATGTGCCAGTCCTGTACACAACATATTTAGCGCCTTCGGACCCGAACTTCTATGACGACAATGCCTTCAAGGATAGTCTGGCTCATATTCTCGAGATCATGAAGCCGAAGCTTGTCATTGACTTGCATGCATCACATCCATATCGCCCTTATGACGTCGATTTCGGCACCATGAACGGAACGTCCTACTTGGAGCGCCGAGATCTTTGGGCGTTGCTGACCCACTACCTTTCGAACGAGGGATTGGAAAGGCAATCCTGGGATTTCTTTCCAGCGGCGAAGAATGCAACGATCACCAAGTTCGTACACGCTAAGGGTGTTCCGTGCATTCAACTCGAGATCAATGCTGGTTGGGTCTCGGCGGGGATCGATGACCTGCACGCGCAACGGTCAGCACAACTCCTTCAAGCTTTGCTGAGATTCATTGATGCTGCTGATGGTAAGTAGCCAATAACAGATCGGCGCATGGACGGCTGGAAGCCAGACGAAGTAGAAGCAGCCGTTGAGGCCTACTTCGATATGCTCCGGCGGGAGGTCGCACAACAGAAGGTCAACAAGGCACAGGTCTATCGGAACCTGGAAGAAGAGGGCGAACGCACGGCCAAGTCGTACGAGTTCAAAATGCAGAACATCAGTGCGGTGTTGGCGCTGAACGACCTGCCCTTCCTGAAGGGCTTGGTGCCCGCCAAGAACTTCCAGCGGATGCTAGAGCCTTTGGTGATGGCCCATGTGGACGCTAACCCGGACATACGCCAAGCACTATTGCACTACGGGACAAGTCAGACGGCACAGGAGCGGTTGAAGGAGTTGCTGGATACGCCAAGCCTTGTTGAAGAACCAGCACCGCCCTATGCTGCCAAGCCAACAGAGCGAAAGTTCATTGGCAAGGTGATCGACTTCGCAGCCCGGGAGCACGCTTGCCGACGCTTGGGCATGAGCGGCGAGGACCTGGTCGTCAGTTACGAGCGCTACAAGCTGTTGCAGGCCGGGCGAGCGGACTTGGCCAATGAGGTTGAGTGGGCATCACAGACCAAGGGCGACGGTCTTGGCTACGACATCCGCTCGTTCAATGTCGAGTACGAGGAACGCTTCATCGAGGTGAAGACCACCAACTTCGACCGGGAGACGCCCTTCCTGATCACCGACAACGAACTGGCCTTCTCGAAGGAGAACGCGCCGCAATACAAGCTCTACCGGCTCTTCGACTTCGGGAAGAAACCGCGCATGTTCACGCTGGCGGGCTCGATGGAAGAGGCGTGCGTGATCGCACCGACGCGTTATCGGGCGTGGGCGAGGTAAAAGGAACATGAGCGTGGACGCCTTGGGCTCGGCTGGGGACTCATGTAACCGATCGCGGAACGTTCCCTCGCCGGTGGTGCTTCGGCCTTGGCCTTCAGGCTATTGCTCATGTAACAAGGAAACCAGGGGTTGCCAACCGCGACGGTGATGCCTGTTGATAACCGGGTTTGGCGGGCGATGGCTTATGTAACTATTTTTAGTCACTCGAATTCAAGAGCCCTGGATACCCACTGTGTTCCAGGTATTTGAACATGTAACAAGAATCCCGTGCCCCCTACTACTTGGCAAGAGCTCGCGCTCGCAGCATTGAACCGAAGTCTGGTACCGGTACCGAGCGAACGGAACGAACTGGACTGGAAAGTCGCACTGTCCGACAAGAGCGATCGACTGGCGGAACACCTCTCCGCATTCGGCAATCTCGATGGCGGCGGCTTCATCGCGTTCGGGATCGACAATGACGGGCAGCCTGCACCACTGGACCAACAGCAAATGGATCAGGTGATCCAACGGCTGGTGCAAATCGCAAGACAGGGCGTTGAACCACCGCTCGAACTGGACCATACCGTGGTTGAGCATCGCGGTGCCGCTGTGCTGATCATGCGGATACCCGAGCAGCAATCCGGACCGGTCCACATCAAAGGCAAGGACATCTTCCACAGCTACATGCGCGCAAGCGGACATACTGTGAAGATGAGCCGTCAGGAGATCGCGCGCGCCATTTCACGTTCGGCTGGGGACCTCTTCGAAGGGCGACCGGCCATCTATGATCAGAGCGATGAGCAAGTGCTGGATCTCATCGACCATGACAGCTACTTCCGTTTGCAGAAAGAACGGGCACCAGTATCGCGCAAGGCCATCCTTCAAAAGCTGGAAACCGACGCGATCATTGAACCTGCGCAGCGCGGGTGGATCATCACCAACCTAGGAGCATTGCTCTTCGCTCGTGACATCAGGCGCTTCGAGGGGCTTGGAAGAAAGATGGTACGCCTGGTCGTGTACACTGGCGCACGTCGCTCTCACGATGTCTCGAAGGAGATCATCGGCACTCGCGGCTATGCCTCCGGATTCCAGGGATTGGTCAAGTACATCCAAGACCTGCTTCCTCCCAATGAAGTGATTCGCGGCACGCTGCGGGAAGAACGCAAGCTCTATCCGGAGATCGCCATACGCGAGTTCGTCGCAAACGCGCTCGTGCATCAAGACCTGGAGATCGGTGGTGCCAGCGTGCTCATCGACATGTTCAGCGATCGTATCGAGATCACCAACCCCGGACGCTCATTGGTGGAACCGGACCGGTTCATCTATACCGCGCCGCGATCACGCAACGAGAAGATGGCCGCCCTACTTCGGCGGATGGGAATCTGCGAAGAGCGTGGAAAGGGAGTTGGTCGCGCCATTGAGGCCATTGAGCTTGACCAACTTCCAGCGCCCAAGTTCCATCAGGCGGACGACCATGTTCGTGTAACCATGTTCGCGCCGAAGCCGACCGGGCGCATGACGCGTGAGGACCGCGTCCGGGCCATCTTCCAACATGCCAGTTTGCTCTATGTGAACCACCACGAGATGACCAACGCATCGGTGCGCAAACGGTTCAACATCTCGGATGTCAACTACCCCATCGCATCGCGCTACATCGCCGAGGCCATCGCTGCTGGCGTGATCGTGCCGACCGACCCGGAGAACGCGTCGAAGCGTAACGCGTCCTACATACCGATATGGGCACGATAGCCTTCACGAAACCGACAACGCAGTGAAATACAAGAACCAGAACCACAATCCGCTGAAGTGCCCGGACTGTCCAGAGTACCGCTTGGTAGACGTCGGAAAGGTCGGAGTGGAACGAGATGGAAAGATGTTGGGGATACCTCTACCGAGGTTCTTGTGCTCCGCTT